>CACKOX010000001.1 GCA_902601865.1 uncultured Alphaproteobacteria bacterium
TTGGAAGCTTTGATTTGAATAAAAAGACATACTATAATCAGAAATGGAGGATTTAACATGTCGACAATTGAAAACTACGAAAAAATAGCTGGAAATCTTAAAATTGAAACAAGACCATTTATAGATGGTAAATATGTTGAACCAATTGACGGGCAGTCTTTTGAAAAAATAAACCCTGCCACAGGTGAAATAATAGCAAATGTTGCTAAATGTAATGAAAAAGATGTTCAAAAAGCTGTCGACGCTGCAAGGAAATCATTTAATTCTGGAGTATGGTCTAAGTGCTCACCTGAAGAGAGAAAAGAGTCGCTTTTAAAACTAGCTGAACTCATTAGAACCAATTCAGAAGAAATGTCAGTTTTAGAAAGTTTAGATAGTGGTAAAACAATTACTGATTGTTTAAATGAAGTTGGCGGAGAAGTGCCTAATTTTTTTCAATGGTATGGAGAGTTAATTGATAAAACATTTGGTAAAGTAGTTCCAACAGGTCAAGATGTTTCAAGTTTTATTGTTAAGGAGCCAATAGGTGTTGTTGGTTTAGTAGTTCCTTGGAATTTTCCTTTGCTTATGGCTGCATGGAAAGCAGCTCCAGCATTAGCTGCAGGATGCTCAATTATATTGAAACCCGCAGAACAATCACCTCTGACCGCAATCAAATTAGCAGAATTAGCCAAAGAAGCTGGCATTCCAGATGGTGTTTTTAATGTTATAACTGGATTTGGTGATACTGGAGAGGCAATAGGAAGACATTCCGACATTGATGCAGTTTCATTCACGGGCTCAACAGAAGTTGGCGCCTTGTTTATGAGATACTCCGGTGAAAGCAATCTCAAAACAATTGGTTTAGAGATGGGAGGTAAAAGCCCATTTATAGTTCTAGATGATGCAGATATAAACGATGACTTAATAGAAAATGCTGCAATGTCAGCCTATTGGAACGGAGGTCAAAATTGTTCTGCAAATATGAGGCAGATAATTCATGAAAAAGTAAAAGATGATTTTCTTCATAAGGTTTTAGAAAAAACAAAATCATTAAAAGTTGGTAATCCCTTAGATCCAACTTCAGATATGGGATCAATGATTTCCGAAGACCATTTTAATACTGTAAATGGATATATTCAAAAAGGGATAGATGAGGGCGCTTCTCTTCTTCATGGTGGAGTGGCAACAGGAAGCTCTAAAGGATCTTTCGTCTATCCAACATTATTTGACAACCTAAAAGAAGACATGACAATTTCTAAAGAGGAGATATTTGGTCCTGTTTTAGGAGTTCTACCTGTGCAATCAATGGAAAAAGCCCTTGAAACTGCAAATAATTCAAATTACGGTCTGCACGCAACTGTCTTTACTCAAGATGTTGATAAAGCATTTAGTATGGCAAAAAATTTAAGGTGTGGAACAGTTTCAGTGAATGGATTTTCTGAGGGAGATATAAAGACACCCTTTGGTGGTTACAAGCAATCAGGCTCTTTATCAAGAGATAATGGTACAGAAGCTCTAGATCAATATTTACAAATTAAAACTATTTGGTTTACACTCAAATAAATAATTTTTAATGCGAATATATATAGCTGAAGAGCTATCCAACTCTATCAAAGCATCTGATAAGAAATATTTTAAATCCAAAGCTAAGGGTTATGATTTATTTTTTTCTAAAAAAGATAAATTTAGTGTAAAGTTTTCAAAGTCAAAAATTGTTTTTGGAAATATTCCACCTACTATGATTGAACAAAGCTCTGAATTGGAGTGGATTCAATTAGAGTCAACTGGATTTTCTGAGTATATGTATTTAGAAAAACTAGATAAAAAAATTATTATTACCAATCTTAAAGGTTTTTTTGCAAAACAAGTTGCTCAAACAGCTCTAGCATCTATTTTCTCATTTTATAGAGGAATTATAAAAATAGATAATTTGAAAAATAAAAAAAAATGGATTGGTGATCCAATAAGGAAATCTTTATCTACTTTGGAAAATAAACATGTAGTTTTAATAGGGAATGGTAGTATTAACAAAGTTTTTACAAAATATATTCAACCATTTGGATGTAATGTTGAGTCTTTTAATACCAATTCAAAAAATAGAGATTTAATGAAACATTTAAAAAAAGCAGAGTTAGTTATTTCTGCTCTCCCAGGAACTGAAAAAACAACTAATTATTTTAATAAATCTAAATTAAATGCTTTAAATAAAAAATGCATCTTTGTAAATGTTGGTAGAGGAAATTCGGTCGATGAAAAACACTTAATTCAAATCCTAAGAGAAAATAAAATTAGAGGTGCGGCATTAGATGTTACAAAAGAAGAACCTTTAAAGAAAGACTCAGCTTTATGGTCTTTGAAAAATGTAATACTTACACAACATACTGGTGGTGGCTCAGAGACTGAAACTATTGGTAAAATTGACTTTTTTTTAAGTAATTTGAAAAGGTTTAAAATTAATAAGAATAAACTTATCAATAAAGTGAACTTATCAAAAGGTTATTAGAATTTATATTGAATATGGTGCCGCCGAGAAGAATTGAACTTCCGACCCCACCCTTACCAAGGGTGTGCTCTACCACTGAGCTACGGCGGCTTAGTTAAAAAACATTATAATTATATGGCTTTTTATCAACTTATAATTTAATTCTTAATTTAATTTTTTTTGTTAAGTTATAACTATGCTTAAAATTAAATTAATAATAATATTTTTAATTAGTTTATTTCATATAAATATTTATGCCCAAGAAGTTGATTGCAATATTATTCCTTTGGAATTTTCGAACATTAATTTTAGCAAAGGATACTGTAATAGATATGTAGATGCAGAAAGTACACAGTATACAGCCTGGTTCGATTCTAATATAGCCTATCTTTATTTATCACATACCAATATTAGAAGTCCAGATTGGTCTTTTATTGGTAGTGATTTTTCAAAATCTCTTGGAAGGGACTTTATACAAAAGGATTTAGATTTTTGGAGCGAATTTTTAAATCCAGGTGACATAACTTTTCTTGATAAAGACAAAATTTATAGATCTGATGATAAAAAAAAATTTTACTATAGGATATTTAATACCGATAATTTATCCGGATTAAAGTTTACAGCTAATTTTAACAATAAAAATGACATTAATGGTTATTTTTTTCTTTTTAACGATAAAGAAATTAATGATCAAACAGCAATTCTAATATTAGATGCAATCTTTTTAAAAGGATTGAGGACAAAAACAAAATCATTTAATAATAATGTTTTTGAGGGCATTGATTATTCAAATCAAGAAATTATAACAAATTCACAACAAAATACTTCAAATTCAAGCATAGTAGATACAGAAGATCTTGAGACATTTACAGATTATTGTGAGACAACTCCTTTAGGAGATATTGACCCAAAACTTATTCCTTTATGTTTGAAATTAAAAAATAATTAGTTTTAAAAAATAATCTCTTAAATATAAAACATTTACTTAGTACATATTGAAGAACATTAACAAAAGGCATCCAGCTGTTAGGTATTTAAATACTTCATAAACACCAATCCATTTATTGTTATTTTGACTTATACGCCATGTAAAAAATGTAATAGCTAAACAACCAAAAGAAACAAACCACATAAAATTAGGGTTTTTAGTTAATTCAACAATTGTTGGCATAATTAATTTACAAGATAAAACTTATCTACTAAGTAATTTATTAATAAAACTAATCCTATCATAAATACCCAATATAATTTTTTATTCTTTCTTATAAATGGTATTCCAATAGCGCTGTATCTAAATAACTTATGAAGTCCCCAAATAGCTAAGGGAATTAAAAATAACCAAAATACAATTTCCCAAATCATTTCTTAATTAATAAGACTATCCTAATTTTAATATTTGAACTAAAGTCTTTATTTTTTGGAAGATAATTTAAAGGTCTGGATTTATATATCAAACCAAAATCAGATCTAGATTTTAATATATTGTTAAAATTGAGATCTTTCCATAAATCCTCTCTTTGAGTAAAAATAAAATATCCTTTTTTAACTAAATAATAAGAAACTAAATTAAAAAGTGATTGATGGTTTTCACAATATGTCATTGCTCCAATTAGACTTACTATGTTGTATTTATTAATTATGTTAATCTTTTTTTCAAAACTCTTTTTATATAGACTTCTATATTTTCCATTTTCTTCTGATTTGCTTAAAATCTTTTTTGAAATATCTGAGCCATCACATATGCAATTTGGATAAGTTTTTAAATATTCTTCAACAAAAAGCCCTGTACCACATGCTAGATCTAAAAGATATCTTGGTTTCTTTTTAACAAATTTTTTTAAGATATTTACTGATTGTTTTGGAGCTTTATAATTCCAATTATACAAAGTCTGATCGTAAGAATTTGCCCATTTATCATAAAATATCTCAACATCTTTTGAGTTGCCAATACCTTTGCGAAGAGATTTCATAATTTTAAATTATGATTTGAATTTATTTTCCAAAAATTCCAATTTTAACTTCATAGTCTACCGCTACACTATAATCAGGATCATCATCACTATCTACCATCAACTGACCTGTTTTAGACAGTAGTCTATGACAGTCTCGCGTTAAATGTCTTAATTTTACTTTTTTGCCTAAATTAGAATATCTATTTGCTATATCCTCAATTGCTTTTAAAGCAGACTGATCAATTACTCTTGATCTTGCAAAATCAATAATAACCACCTCTGGATCTTTTGAAGGTTTAAATATTTCCAGAAAGCTGTTGGTGGAGCTAAAAAATAGGGGACCTTCTATTTCATAAACTTTAGCTCCACTCTCCGTGGTAGAAGGTCTTTCCACAGCATTAATTCTAGAAGCTGACTTCCAAGCAAAAACTAAAGCAGATACAATAACACCAACGACAACAGCTATAGCTAGATCTTCAAGAACCGTCACAATAGTTACTAAAATTATTACCAAAGCATCTGATTTGGGTACTACAAATAATAATTTTAAAGAATTCCAAGCAAAAGTTGCAAGAACAACCATAAACATCACTCCTACTAATGCAGCTATGGGAATTAATTCAATATAAGAGGATGCAAATAAAATAAAAAACAATAAAAATAAAGCTGCTGACACCCCTGACATTCTAGTCCTTCCTCCTGATTTAACATTTATCATAGATTGGCCTATCATTGCGCAACCACCCATTCCTCCAAAAAAACCAGTCACAGTATTAGAGATACCTTGAGCTAAACACTCTTTACTTGCTCCTCCTTTTTTATTTGTAATCTCTCCTACCAAATTTAATGTTAATAAGCTCTCAATTAATCCTATAGCTGCCAATATAACTGCGTAAGGAAATATAATTATTAATGTTTCTATATTTAGAGGAACCATTGGAATTGAAAAAGATGGAAGGCCACCAGCGACACTTGCTAAATCACCAACTCGAGGTATTGGAATATTAAAACTTATCACCAATCCTGTGCTTAATAAAATAGCAACTAGAGTTGAGGGAAATACTTTTGAAAATTTAGGTAATATCCAAATTACAATCATCGTTATTACAACGATACAATAGGAGTATATTAGAGTATTACCTGACATCCAAACGGACTCACCAGCTGAGTTGATTGTTTTAAATTGATTTAATTGAGAAATACCAATTACGATGGCTAGTCCATTTACAAATCCAAGCATAACTGGTTGGGGAACCATTCTTATAAATTTACCTAATCGAAATATTCCAGATAATATCTGAAGAATTCCCATCAATACTACAGTAGCAAATAAATACTGCGCACCATGGTCAACAACTAAGGAAACCATTACAACAGCTAAGGCTCCTGTGGCTCCAGATATCATCCCAGGACGACCACCAATTATTGCGGTTATTAAACCTACAATAAAAGCAGCATAAAGCCCAGAAAGGGGAGTGACACCTGCAACAAAAGCAAAGGCTATTGCCTCTGGCACTAATGCGAGGGCAACAGTTAAGCCAGATAAAATCTCAATTCTAAATAATGAGAAAGATGGGCCTTCTTCAGGTATGTAGTCTTTAACCAAAGAATTTGCAAATGATGATATATTTGTACTTTTCATTACTTATTAAAATTTATTAGGTATTAAGAAAAATTTATAAACTTAGAAAATTCTTCATTATTTTTTTCAAATTGATCAGGTATTTTTTCACCAAATTTTGAATTCTCTAAATCTATGACTTTATAAAAATCTCCTCTTAGCTTGTCCCATTTATAAAAACCGTAATAAACAAGCATCACATTATTTACGAATGAATTAATCCACTTTTCTAAATCTTCATTTGATAGTTTGATTTTTTCAAATTTCATATGATTGGTAATTTCCTCTTTTAATTTTGCATGAGACTCTGCATAACTTGTCTCTGTTTTGCTTTCAGGATTGGGAGTATGCTTAGGAAAATTCTTTCTAATGACAATATTAATAAACCTATTTCTCATATAACTTGTTTCAGGAAGTGTAGATTTATTTAATATCATCCATCGGTGGTATTGAATTTGAAAAGCTAGTGCTTGACCATCTGTTGTATAACGATAATCATCTTTAAAGTTTTCAACTTTTGAATTATTTTGTTGATTGGAATTTTCAATATTGAAAATTGCTTCAAATATAAGTTCAGAAGCGTTATCTAGGACCTTGCTATCAAGATTTTTTGGTGCTGATTTTTTAAATGCTACAGCTAGTGATATTAAATAAGCATTTTTTGTTTCAATAGTTTCAAAAATATTATGGGCTAGGCTTATTGTTGAGGAAATATCAGATAAAAAATCTTCTTCTTTATCTCTCCATAGAAATTCTAAAGGATGACTGTCAAATATAGGATTTAACATTACTTTGTTATAAATAGAATTATATTCCTCTTGACTGGCAACTTGGTTTTGTATTTCAGGGTTAGAATAAATTTCTTTTAAAGATAAAGAAAATGTCTCAAGTAGTTTTTCTTTATCCTTTATTGGGTAGTCATTATTAGACCATGTTTCAATATTTGCTGGAGATTTCTTATACATATATTCTTTAAGTTGCAGAATTTAGCTAATTAATCCAAATTTATCAACTAATTTCATATATTTGTAATTATTCAAAAACAATGGTATTAAGGATTTATGGATACTAATAAACCAAAACCTGATTGTGGATGTTCTTGTTCATGCTGTTGCACTTGTGGCGACGGTTGTTGTAATTAAATTTTAGTAATTAAGACTGTTAATCTCACAATTTACATAATCCTCAGCTTCATATAAATAATTTTGTAAATCGTAAACGTAGTTTTGAACATCATAGTTATAATTTTGAATTTCATTGTTATAACTATTAATTTCCCATTCGCTACATGTATGAGTATTTGTCCATTCATTCACACACCAAGGAACAATAGGTTTAGAGGGCTTAGACCATGGAGGTGATGGTTCATAACAAAATCCAAAAGTAATGTATGGTAATATTAAAAATATCGTTAAGTAAGTTTTCATCAATTTAATTTATAATTTTCAAAAGAATAACTATTGCTATGATAAATCCAAATACAATATCTACATATTTACCTTTTTTTCTAATCATTAAATAAAGAGAAAATAAAGCAAGACTTATTACAGTAATACTAGATATATTTGTGATAAAAGATGTTTGTTCCAATTAATTAATCTTCCCACTTAAAGCGATCGAATGATTTAAATATTTCAAAAATACCTTTTTCCCATTGTTTTGAAATATATTGATAATCCTCATCATTGATTTCTAAAGACTGCCGATAAACTATTTTTGATAAATTATTTTTATAAACTACTAAGTCGATAGGTGGGCCGACAGATAAATCTGCTTTCATTGTACTATCCATACTTATCAAAGCACATCTGGCTGCATCACCTAAATAGGTATCTGACTTAACTACTCTATCTAATATGGGTTTCCCGTACTTAATTTCCCCAATTACAAGATAGGGTTTGAACTCACTAGACTTGATAAAATTTCCTTGGGGATAAACCAAATAGAGATCAGACTCTTGATTTTGTATGTGTCCACCAACAATAAATGTTGATCCTAACTCCAGAGTTACTTGATTTATGCCATCTGGAGATGAGTGTTGAACTGTCAGTCTTCCAATATATTTTGCAATTTCATTGAGGTTGTAGAGATTATTCAAATTATTACCATTAGTGGGGTCTTCTAAATCTTTACTAATCGAATTAAAAACAGCTTGAGATGTTGCCAAATTACCAGATGTTAAAATAACAATATTTCTATCAATACCATTGTGGACATACATTTTTGTGTAAGAGTTATAATTATCTAAACCCGCATTTGTCCTTCTATCTGAGGCAAAAACCATACCTTCATTAACTTTAATACCCACACAATAAGTCATATTTTAATTAAATAGCTAATTTCAAAAAAATACAAACGAATATTTACATATTAGCAATCTAAACAATGCATAACCACTAATTGGCAATTACTGTATTTTGCAATTGTGTCTATAAGATGGAACAATTATAACTCTAAAAATAGTTATGATGAGTATCTTACGCCTGATAGAAAACTCAGAAAAGAAGCAAAAGTAATTTCAAAAATATTAAATAATTATTCAAGTAAAGATTTAGCTAGTATCGAAAACAATTGTCAAAGTACTATTAGTTCCCGGGGTATTAATTTCAAAGTTTACTCCGCTGATAAAAAAGCTGCAGAAGAAAAAAAATGGCCTTTAGATATTATTCCAAGAATAATATTAAGATCACAGTGGCTTAAAGTAAGAAAAGGACTAATTCAAAGATGTAAGGCCTTAAACCTTTTTATAAACGATGTTTATAATGATAAAAAAATATTTAAAGATAAAGTATTACCGCATGAACTAGTTTTTGACTCAAAAAATTATTTAAAACAATGTGAGGGATTTAAACCTAAAAGAAAAATTTGGTCTCATATTTCTGGAATAGATTTAATTCGAAATATTAATGGGGAGTTCTTGGTGTTAGAGGATAACTTACGAGTTCCTTCTGGAGTGTCTTACATGTTAGAGAATAGAATGGTAATGGGAGAAGTTTTTCCAGAACTGTTTACACGCTATAGAGTTTCTTCCATCAATCAGTATTGCAATAGATTATACCATTGTATGTTAGACGCTATTCCTTACAAAAAAAATAATCCAACCATGGTTGTTTTAACTCCTGGAGTCTACAATTCTGCTTATTTTGAACATTCGTTTCTAGCACAGCAAATGGGAATTGCATTGGTTGAGGGTAAGGATTTATATGTGGAAAATGATAAGGTTTTTGTGAAAACAGTTAAAGGAGGATTGAGGGTAGATTGTATTTATAGAAGAATTGATGACACTTTTTTAGATCCTAAATCTTTCTACAAAGAGTCACTTTTGGGAGTTTCTGGATTATATAAATCTTATAGGAAAGGAAATGTCGGCCTTATCAATGCCCCTGGAAGTGGAGTTGCTGATGATAAAGTTATTTATTCTTATGTTCCAAAAATAATTAAATACTATTTAGATGAAGATCCTAAGCTTAATCAAGTTGAGACTTACCTTTGTAATGAGAAAAAACAAAGAGACTATGTCATATCAAATTTATCAAAAATGATTGTTAAACCTGCAGATGGATCGGGGGGTTATGGAATTTTAGTGGGACCCAAAGCTACAAAATCAGAACGAGATGCTTACGCAAGAAAAATATTACATAGTCCTAGAAACTATATTGCCCAACCTTTGGAAATTTTATCAACCACACCCACACTTCAAGGAAATTCCATTGAACCAAGACACCAAGATCTAAGACCATTTATATTATCTGGTAAAGATACTTATGTAACTATGGGAGGTTTAACAAGGGTTGCTTTAAAAAAAGGAAGCACCATAGTGAATAGTTCACAAGGAGGTGGATCTAAAGACACTATGGTAGTTGAGGATTAGTAAACTTTAATTTTATTTAGGAATCAACACTCTGTTAGTCAAGTGAATAACACCTTTAGAGAACTTAATATTAGACTCTACAACTTCAGCACCATTCACATATAAAATCCCATTAGTTTTTTTAATTTCTAAATCTAAACCATTAATTGATTTTGTATTGATTGTATCTTTAACATTTTCAGTAGTGAATTCGCCTTCAACAAAATGAAAATTAATTAAACTTTGAAGTTGATCTTTATTTTTTTCTTTTAGATATCCATAGTAAGTTTTTGCACTTAAAGCAGCAAATGCATCATCTAAAGGAGCAAATAATGTTAGATTTTCATAATCTAATAAATTATTTGAAAGTTGTGAAGCAACAACAAGTTCATTTAATTTTTGTAATCTTTGATTCTCAGATATTGAGTCAACAATATTTCTTTCGCTGGCATGTAAAAAAGAGAATATAAATAATAAAGATATTGAAAAAATTTTGGTCATGATGATTGTTTTACGATAATTGTTTCATTTAGATTTTTCACATCAAACAAATCCTCATCACCGTTAGTCCACTTAACTTTAAATTTAAATTCAGTTTCATTTTCTCTTATCCCATAGTGAGCTACTGGTTCCATTTGACAAAGATAACCAGATCCAGCATCAATTGTTTTAGAGTGCTCTCTTTTATTTGTTATTAGCGTAACTGTTGCTCCTCTTGCTGGTGCACCATGCATATTTAAAGGTCTTACCCTCAAATAAGACGTTTTTTTTTCTGAATTAAATTTAAATAATGAGAGTGGTTGTAATCCTGACTCACCATGTGAAATAAGAAGCTCAAGTACACCGTCATTATCTATATCTGCAACCGCTGCTCCAGTTCCAAGTCCATTTGGCTCTAAAGCGTTGTTAAGTCTAATTTCCTGAAACACACCATTTTCAATTATTTTGAATAATTTATTGGGTTCACCGATATTATTTAAAAATACTTCATCGTAACCATCATTATCGAAATCAGCAGAAATCACTGTTCTTATTCTTGAAGGTACATCAAAAGAGGGAACAGCTATATCTTTAAATTTATATTCATCATAAACATAAGCTCTGTGATAACCACCCCAGTTACCATTTAGAATATCCAACCTTCCTCTGTACAGGATATCAGATAATGCTGTGCCTCGACCATTTTGATAGATATCTCTAACATTCATTTGACCCGCAACATCCAAAAATTTTCCTTCTTTATTAAAATATAAAAAATTTGGACCTCTTTCATTGGCTGCAAAAATATCCATTTGATCAGATATTATATGCCCAGCAACTACAGCTCTTCCACCTGTTATTTCATCTAACTTAAGACTTTCAGCTAAGTCTACTACTCTGTTGTCTATATACTCGTAAAATCGAGTAGGGCCCCCATAGTTAGCAACATAAATTCCATAATTACCTTTGCCTTCTCTATCGACACAAACAACTGATCGACCAGCAGTTAAGTTTAATTCATCTTGATTAATGTCTTTTTCAAACAAGTCCTCAATATTTTTATCCACAAGTTTTAGTAATCTATCAGAGTACATCTTTTGGCCACTGTAGGTGTCTGTGTTCAAAAAATATATTTCTTCGTGACCGTCTTTATCGATATCACATGCAGCGACTCCTATAGTGGACCTATTGAAGTCACTAAAAATATTTTCTTTAATTTTATTTTTAAGACTGTTTCCATCGAAGCCTAGAGCAAGATTCTCATATCCAAAACCTGTGACTATAAACTCATCTGCCCCATCATTATCAAAATCAGTAACTGCAACACCGTAGCTCAATCTTGGTTTTTGGTCAGGAAGGAGATTGCTTATATCTTTAAAAAAACTTTTTTCAGCAAATGATGACATAGAATAAAAAACAAAAAGTAAAAAGTATGAAAATTTAGCAAGTTTCATACATTTATTACTCAATATCCTATGATCTAGATTTCAATCACATGTGTAATTATGAAATATGCAACCTGCTCTGTTTTCTTTTAAATTTAACAAATATCTTGCTCTTATTATCATTCCATTATTTATCTCAATTATCTTTAGCCCATTACAAGCTAATGAAAATACAATCAAAAATGAGGAATATTACTATGAAACACTGAGAGTTAATTGGGGAGATATGTTTCCAGATGGTAACAGAAATGCTGCGGGACCAAAGTTTTTTAAGTATCTAATTGATCAAGACCTCGATTTTAATGATTTTGTCGAATTTAATAAACGATATTGCCCAGTATCTGGCTCGCTCATTCGACCAGGATCTGCTCCAGATTTTATCAGTATGCTTGAAGAGTCAACTAATAATAAAACTTGTGGGTATATGTATCGCTGTTGTTGGCCCTGTACTTGTGACTCAATGAAGTATGCAAAGGCCATGAATATCTCTCATAAATTTAAAGGTGTGGAAGAGCAATTTACTGTTATGACAATTGATAATCCCTGCGGTAAAGAGGAGTTTCCTTTAGAAGTAAATCGAGATTATTTTTGCAATGGTAAAGAAATGAATATGGACCAAGTGTTTGCAGTTGATGGAAAAATGGTTATTGGTTATTTACATAACCCCACTAGTTGCAGTAGTAGCGATCTTTTAGCTATAAATAGCCATCCTGTTGTTGGCGAACAATGTAATGTCAGAAATAATACCAAAGAAGAAGAATTAATTTCCGGCATGGGTGATATTTTTATAAAATTATCTAAGTAATATTTATTTTGTAATTTTATAGTCAGCATAAATAATAGTATTTGCATCTTGAGTTCTATACTTTTTTAAAAGTTTAATTTTTTTGTATTTCAGTCTTAATTCTTTCAATTCATTAGCTGCCTCTCTTCTATATTTTCTATTTTTCCACCACGAAGTATTTCCAACTTCTAATGTAATAACCTTCATTTTAGAAGACTGTTTCTGCTTTTAAAATATCTAAGATCAACATAAAGGTAAAATAACCAGCATTTATAAAAACAATAAAGCTGAACATATAAATTATTTCTTTTGATATATTTTCACTGACAAAGTTTGGAAAAAAATATTTTCCTAGAAGAAAGCTTATTTCAGAATAAATAACTGTAATTGTTGCAGCTATAAATAAGACATATGTAAATTTTCCAAAAAAATTTACAACTAACAAACTTGATAAAGTTATTAATAATAAAAAAAGTGAAGAATAGATTGATAAATTTGAAATAGATAATTTTTTCTTATAAATTTTTCTCGTCAAGAGCAGTAAAAAAAATATAATTGTTAAAATAGAAGAAACTAAAAAAATCTTTGTGTTATATAAAGAGTCTGAAAAAAAAGCGTCCAAAAAATTATTTTTTTCTAATTTTTCTTATGGTCATAACGGAAAGATACAAAACAAAGAAAATTAAAGCGAAAGCTCCAATTAAAAATATCCACTTCATTTCTTAATTATACTAATTTTATATTAAGTTGGAAGTTATGATCTTAAAACCTTGAGGTTATTATTAGCAATCACTAATCCGTATTTATCTTTAGTAAAAATTAATTTATCTGGAATATTTTCACCAATATCTAATATTACCTCTGACAGAGGGTTTAAAACCTCATCTTGTAATAATCTTTTTAAAGGTCTTGCTCCGAACAAAGGATCAAATCCCTTTTCTTTGAGATAGTCAAAGGCTTCATCGGTAAAACCGATAGATATTCCTTTAGAGGAAATTCTTTTTTCAATCAACTGAATTTGATTATTCAAAATCGAACTTATATTTTCTTTTGTTAATTTGTTAAATAGAATTATGTCATCAATTCTATTTAAAAATTCTAGTCGAAAATGATTTTTAAGTTCTTCGAGGGCTAAATTTTTCTTTGTTGTATAGTCAAAGTTATCATCAACAGGAATTTGTGAACCAATATTAGATGTCATAATAATAAGTGTATTTTTAAAATTTACTATTTTTCCTTTTGAGTCAGTTAACCTACCATCATCAAGAATTTGTAGTAATATGTTAAATACATCGGGGTGTGCTTTTTCAATTTCATCAAATAAGATTACTTGATAAGGGCGTCTTCTCACAGAGTCTGTAAGTTTTCCACCATCATCGTAACCAACATAACCTGGAGGAGAACCTATTAACTTACTTACAGAGTGTTTTTCCATATATTCAGACATATCGAGTCTTAGCATTTGTTTTTCGTTATCAAATACGTATTCAGCTAAAGCTTTAGATAATTCAGTCTTTCCAACACCAGTTGGACCTAAAAAAAGAAAGGAACCAAGGGGTTTATCTGGATCCTGAAGACCTGCTTTTGAAATCTTAATAGCTTTAGAGACCTTCTCAATTGCATCTTGTTGCCCAATTACTCTTTTTTCTAAAAGTTTTTCAATATTTATTAATTTATCTTTTTCTCCTCCAATAAGTTTTTCTAAAGGAATACCTGTCCATTTGGACACTACACTTGCAATATCTTCTGCATTAATTACTTCATTTATAATAGTGGCCTGCTCTTTTTGATTTAACTCCTCATATTCTTTTTCAAGACTCGGAAGTAAGCCATACATAAGTTCACTTGCTTTTGTCAAATCCCCAGTTCTTTGAGCACTCTCAAGGTCTTCTTTTGCTTGATCAATTCTTTCATTAAGATTTCTTTTTGTATCTAAAATCTTTTTTTCTGACTCCCAAGTGCTATTAAGGACATTTAGTTTTTCCTGTATGTTTGATATTTGCGTATCAATTTGCTCATTTTTTTTATCATCTTTATCATTTTCTTTAGAGAGTACGTTTTTTTCCATTTGAAGCTTAATAAGATCCCGGTCTAATTGATCAATTTCTTCAGGTTTACTATCAATTTCCATTTTAACTTTACTTGCTGCTTCATCCATTAAATCAATGGCTTTATCAGGAAGAAATCGGTCAGTGATGTAACGATCAGATAATTGAACTGAAGATAAAATAGCCTCATCACTAATTCTAATTCCGTGATGAATTTCATACTTTTCTTTCAAACCCCTCAAAATAGCTACCGCATCGGTAGAGGAGGGCTCGTTAACAAAAACTGGTTGAAAACGCCTTGTCAAAGCAGCATCTTTCTCAAAGTATTTTTTATATTCATCAAGTGTTGTGGCTCCAACACAGTGTAATTCACCTCGTGCTAATGCCGGTTTTAACATATTAGAAGCATCCATTGCACCGTCTGTCTTTCCAGCACCAACAAGTGTATGAATTTCATCAATAAATAAAATAATTGAACCATTTTGTTTATGAATTTCCTTTAAAACGTTTTGAAGTCTCTCTTCAAATTCTCCGCGATATTTTGCTCCAGCAAGCAACAAACCAAGGTCAAGTATACGAATAACTTTATTCTCTAATGATAGTGGAACGTCTTTGTTCACTATTCTTTGAGCTAAACCCTCTATCAAAGCAGTTTTACCTACACCTGGGTCACCAATTAGTATTGGATTATTTTTAGTTCTTCTTGATAAAACCTGAATAGTTCTTCGAATTTCTTCATCTCTTCCAATAACAGGATCTAATTCTCTATTTTGTGCTTTTTGAGTAACGTTAATAGTGTACTTTTCTAATGCATTAAAATTATCATCAGAGTTCTCACTGTCAGATTTTCCATCTTTTCTAAATTCTTCTATTTTAGATTTGACAGATGAGTGATTCAGACCATTTTTTTTTAATATACTTTCAATTTGATTATCCGATTTAATACAACTCAAAAATAAAGTATCAATTGACACAAAACTATCTTGATTTGTTTTTGCTATTTTTTCAGCAATTTCAAATAATATTAATAATTTAGGATCGGCATAAATTTGGCTAGAGATTGAGGCGTTTACTGGCTCTTTTAAAAGTAATTCAGAAATATCTTTTTTAATATTATCAATATTAATTTTCTCAAAAATTTTAATTATTATTTCATGATTAGAATTTAATAACTCACTTATAATATGAATAGGCGCAATCTTTTGATGTTTTTTACCTAATGCCAAATTTTGTGCAGAATTAATAACTTTTTTTGAACTATTAGTGTATTTTTCAAAATTCATCATATAATTTATTTGGTTATAATTTATGAAGAAACAAGACCTTAAAAGAAAAAATATTGAACAACTAAAAAAAGACAAATTAGCCCGGAAATTAAGAGAAAATTTAAAAAAAAGAAAAAAATTAAAAAAATAAATTTATGCAAACTGTAGTCATACAAGGTCCTTCTACCTTAAAAGGACAGATCAATATCTCAGGCTCCAAGAATGCCTCGTTACCAATTATGATATCTACTTTGTTGTCCAAGGGTAATTGCTTAATTAACAACATACCTAATCTCAGGGATACAAGATTTTTAGTTTCAATTCTAAAAGATTTAGGTTGTCGTGTTGACTTTCAAAAAAATACATTTGTTGTTAAGAGTTCTGCAATTAAAAAAAAATCTGCTGATTATGAATATGTTCGTCAAATGAGAGCTTCCATTGTTATTTTAGGACCTGCTATTTCAAGATATAAAAAATTTAAAATAGCACTTCCAGGTGGTTGCTCAATTGGCACTAGAGGAATTGATTTACACTTAGATGCTTTAAAGAAAATGAGCATTAAAATCTCAATTAAAAATGGCTATGTAATAGCAGAAAGAAAAAAAGATAAACTAAACTCAATTAATCACAAATTTCCAAAAATTAGCGTTGGAGCTACTCAAAATATCTTAATGGCATCTACTTTAGCAGATGGTATTAGTAAATTAAAAAATTGTGCCATCGAGCCTGAAGTTATAGATCTAATAAATTTTTTGAACAAATGTGGAGCTAATATAAAAGTAAAAAACAGAACAATTACCATTAAGGGTGTTGAAGAATTGAACCTTGAAGATTATAAAGTCATTCCTGACAGGATTGAGGCAGGATCTTATATTTTAGCTACTATGGCAACGAAAGGGAGACTCAGATTAAATAACTTTTATCCAAATGACTTAACTTTTCCTTTAAAAATTTATCAAGACATGGGGTTAAAAATAAAAAAGATATCTAAAACCTCTTATGAATTTAATTGCAAAACACTTAAACCAATAAAAAAAATTTCTACTAAAGAATTTCCTGGATATCCTACTGACTTACAAGCCCAACTTATAGCTACACAACTTAAGTCTGCCCTGAAATCAAAAGTAGTTGAAAATATATTTGAGAATAGATTCATTCATATCCCCGAACTTAGAAGATTTGGAGCTAATCTATCAATTATTGGAAAAACTGTGACAATACATAAAACCCCGAATTTATTTGGTGCTGAAGTGATGGCAACTGACATAAGAGCTAGTTTTTCTCTTATAATAGCTGCAATGATGTCCAAAGGCACAACTGTAATAAATAGAATTTACCACTTAGATAGAGGGTATGAAGATTTTGATTTAAAATTAAAAAAATGTGGCGTAAACATATCTAGAAAAAAATGAACAATCAAAATTTAACTATTGCTTGTCCCAAAGGGAGACTGGAAGGAAAGGTTGTAAAATATCTCTCTGAAAGAGGTCTAATTATAGAACAACCTTTTTTTAACGAGAGTGTAAGAAAATTAACTTTCGATACAAATTTCAAAGAGATAAAAGTCATTAAGTTAAAACCCTCAGATATTAGATCTTATATTATGTTAGGGGCAGCAGATATTGGATTTGTAGGATACGATGAAATTTTAGAAAATAGTTCACAAAATATTGTTCTATTAAAAAAAACTAATATAGGAAAGTGCAGAATATCCATAGCATCAGATAAAAAAGAAATTAATTTTTCAGAGAAGAAAATATTCAAAGTTGCAACAAAATTTCAAAATATCTCTGAAAACTACTTTAGAGATTTAAATATACAAACTGAAACAATAAAATTAAATGGCTCCATAGAACTTGCAGTAAAATACCAAATTGCTGATTTTATTTTAGATCTTGTACAATCTGGAAAGACTCTGAAAGATAACCAACTTTATGAAAATGTAATCATAAATAATGATATCTCAACTGTCATCATAAGTAGTTATTTTGCCTATGATTTAAAGAAAAAATTTATAAAAAAACTACTAACGAAAGGTTTATAATGAGGATTGTTAGTAAAAAATGGATTTTTGATAATCTCAACTCTTCCTCAAATGTAAATTTAGCAGTAAGTGGTACTGTCAAAAATATCATTAAAGATATCAAAAAAAATAAAGATGAAGCTTTATTAAAGTATGTAAGAAAGTTTGAAAATAAAAAGGCTACTTTAAATAATTTAGAAATAAGTCAAAAAACTCTAAAGGAAGCTTATAATTCTATATCAAATGATGGTAAAAAAGCACTCCAATTAGCCTATAAAAGAATTCACTATTATCACTCAAAACAAAAAAAATTATCATATTCCTTTAGAGATCAAATCGACTCAAAATTTTATATTCAATGGAATCCAATTGAAAACGTTGGCTTATACATTCCTGGTGGACTAGCATCTTATCCCTCGACTGTTTTAATGACCGCTATTCCTGCAAAAATAGCGAAAGTTCCAAACATAATGATTTGTGTTCCCTCTCAAAATGGCGAAACATCAAAACTAACTTTAGCAGCTGCTTACCTATGCGGAGTAAATAAAGTTTACAATGTTGGTGGAGCTCAGGCGATTGCAGCGTTTGCTTTTGGCACTAAGTTAATAAAAAAAGCTGATAAAGTATTTGGTCCAGGAAACCAATATGTGGCCGAAGCAAAAAAACAATTATTTGGATTTATTGGAATAGATTTACCAGCAGGACCATCGGAAGTTTTAGTAATAGCAAATAATAAATCAAATCCCTCATGGATAGCTTATGATGTTCTCGCGCAAGGCGAACATGATCCTAATGCAAAAACCTATGTTATAGCTAAAAATGAAAACATTTTACTTAAAGTAAAAAATGAACTTCAAAAAATAATGAAAGAGACAAAATTAAAAAATGTTGATCGATCTATTAAAAATAATTGTTACTTAATTTTAGCTAAGAGTCAAAAAGAAATATTTGAAATCTCAAATTTTATTGCCCCAGAGCACCTCCACATTCATGAAAAATTTAATAAAAATATATTTAAACATATTATAAATGCAGGATCTGTATTTTTAGGAGAAAAATCTCCTGTTGCTTTAGGAGATTACACTATAGGCACTAACCATGTACTACCTACAGATCAAACTGCAAAATTTGCTTCCGGCTTAGGTGTCGAAGATTATACAAAAAAAACAGTTTTTATTAATCCTGGTAATAAGACTCTAAAGAAAATAGCAAAGCCTACAATAAATCTTGCAAGACAAGAAGGTTTAGAGGCACACGCTTTATCAGTTGAAATTAGAAAGATCAAAACATAAGATACACCAAGATGTCCAAAGAAGATGCAATAGAATTTCAAGGTGTGGTTTCAGAACTACTTCCAAATGCTATGTTTAAAGTTAAGTTAGATAATGAACATGAAGTCATAGCCCATACGTCAGGAAAAATGAGAAAAAATAGGATTAGAGTACTTGCAGGAGACCGAGTAACAGTTGAAATGACACCATATGATTTAACTAAGGGCAGAATAACATTTAGGTCAAAGAATTAATGAATAATTTTTCAAAAGGAGTAATGCCATGTCTACAAAACTTATTGTTACAAACTACAAAAATTTCAAGTGTGGAGTTAAACTAAATGAAGGGGAATTGGTTAACATTCGCTTTCAGCCTAATAAAAACGAAGATGCTCAAATTGGAGATATATATAAAGTAAAAATTTCAGAAATTTTACCAAACGATAGTGGAGCTTTTATATCTTATGGTAATGAAGAACACCAAAGAGGTTTTTTTAAAAGAATAAATTTCCCTAATGGAGACAGAGCTCATGAAGGTCAATCTTTACTACTTCAAGTAAGAAGTATTGGCTCTAAAGACAAAGTCCATCTTTTTACAAATAATGTAATTTTAACTGGCAAATTTATAAATTTATTACCTTATGGTGATGAAATTATTTTAAGTAGAAGAACTAGAAAAAATTTAGATACAAACCAACAGGATAAAATTATGGATGCTTTAAGTGAATCAGAAGTGGGCTTAATAGCAAGACACAATCTTATTCCTGAAAATATTGAAATAGCTCAATCTGAGTTGAATGATTTAAGTAATCAATGGAAAGAGATAGAATTAAATGCAAAAGAATTAAGTGGTGAGGGTCTAGTTTTTCAAAATACTTATTTTGATCAAAATTTTGTTTGCGATTACTCTGATAAAAATACTGACCAAATTATTTTTAGTGATAATGATAGATTTGAAAAAGTAAAACAATGGGATGAAAACCTAGACTCTACATTTGCAAATTTATGTGAAGAGATGACTAATGAAAAAATTGAAGAAGTTTTTAACTTAGGTGAAAAGATTGATTATTTAATTGGTCATAACTACGAACTACCAAGTGGAGGTAATATCATGATTGGTAAGACTGATGCACTTACTGCTATTGATGTTAACACTGGCTCTGCGAAAAGATTTGATACTAACAGAGAAGCTATTCAATTGATTTCTAAGCTTATAAAATTAAAAAATATTTCTGGTAAAGTTGTTATTGATCCTGTAGCTAGTGACCAAAATACACTCAGAAAGCTTGTAGGGATGTTAAAAAATGAATTTAGGGATGATCTGAGTATCACAAATGTTTATGGATACACCAGGGGTGGTCTATTAGAACTTAGCAGATCAAGGAATGATCGTTCTATAGACGAGTTAAACTTAGAATAATTTAGAGTGGTGGCCAGAGACGGAATCGAACCGCCGACACGAGGATTTTCAGTCCTCTGCTCTACCGACTGAGCTATCTGGCCTTTGCGAATAATTTCTATTATATATAATTTGTATTTGCTAGTAAAAACTAGCTTAATCAAAATAGTAACCCAATATTTTTAAAAGCCTGTGATTTTTATTTTTATTTGATTTATTTAAAAAATGCATATCAATAGTGGAATTATTTAAATAGTTTTTATAGTTTTATAGATTGACTCTGCTGATAGACCATTTTCATTTAATAAAAATTCTCTTCCACCATTTTGAAAGTAATATTTATCAGCTAACCCCAAGCATTTGATTTTCTTTGGTGACACTCCATTTTTTGCTAAAGCATTAACAATTATTGATCCAAATCCACCATTAAGAGTTTGTTCCTCAATAGTAACAATTGTTTCATACTTACCTATCTCCTTAATTAATTTATCAGATAGTGGCTTAATGCTGATTACATCATATATTGATACGTCAATTTTTTCCTGTGAAAGTAACTTCTGAGCATCTATAGCTTTGTGGAGCATGTATCCAGAACTCAAAATACAAATATTTTCTCCACTATGAATTTTTTCATAACCATCTTTGTTAAAAATATGATCAGAAGAATATACATTATGTAAATTATTTCTCTCCATTCTAATATACCTTAACTTAGGAACATCAATCGTTGTTTGAGCAATATAATTTGTTGAAATTTCATCACTTGGGGACGAAATATCTAAATTTACTATTGAATTCATTATTGATATGTCTTCATTAAGATAATGCGTTGGACCTGCATCTGCATAACCTAAACCTACTCCAACAGCTAATACAGTAACTGGCAAGTTCATAATTGCTAATGAACATTTAATTTGTTCTAAACATCTAATGGAAATGAAAGGGGCCATTGCATAAACGTAGACTTTATTTCCATCTAAGGCTAAACCTGCAGCCATATCGATCATATGTTGTTCAGATATACCGGAATGAATAAATTGATCAGGAAGATTAGTTCTAAATTTATCAAGTGCCGGCGCACCAAAATCGGCACTTATAAAAAAAATATTCTTATTTCTTTCTGCGTGTTCATAGATTTTATTTATAAAAACATCTCTTTGAAAACTACTCATTAATCGTAAGCTCCGACCTGGCTTTTTTTATTAATTCGTCAGATAAGGGATTCCAATAATGCCAATTAGGTTTATTTTCCATAAAAGAAATTCCTTTACCTTTTGTAGTATCTGCAATTAATATTTTCGGTTTATTAGAAACTTTATTGATAGAGTCAAAAGAGTCTAATAAATCCATAATTGAATGCCCATCTACATTATCTACATGAAAACCAAATGACATCCATTTATCTTTGATGGGCTCTAAAGCTAAACATTCCTCAGTATCGCCTAAGATAATATTTCTATTTCTATCAAGTATAACAATCAAATTATCTAATGAATGATGTGATGCAAATAAAGCACTTTCCCAAACTGAACCCTCATACATCTCACCTTCACTGAGTATCACAAAAGTTTTATTTTTTGCATTTCTCTTCTTTGCGGAATAAGCAAAGCCACATCCAACACCTAAACCATGACCTAGGGACCCAGAGGTACAGTCAATACCTGGAATTGATATGTTCCCAAATAATTTAAGCAATGAATCACTTTTACCAAAATTTTCTAACTCCTCTTTTTTAAAATAACCTATATCCGAAAAAATTGGATATAGACTCATTGCAGCATGACCTTTACTTATAATTATTTTATCTTTTTCAGGATGAAAGGGTTCATTTTTAAAATATTTAATTACACCACCATAATATAGACAAACAAGTATTTCTATTTGTGATAATATTGAGCCAGGGTGACCTTGTTTTACAGATAAAAGCATTTCAAAACATTCACTTCTTAACCATTTACATTTGTTTTCTAATGCTTTGATATTCAAGTTTGTCAAATCAATCTCCTAAAATCTTCCTTTTCAATCTTACTTTATTCATTTCAACAATATTTTCGACAGCAATATCTCCAAATTTATTTTTAATCCTATTAAGGAAAGGAGGGTAACTGTGATACTCTATAAATGCATCATCACGAAGTTTAAGGATCTCCGCAGCTGTAAGATTCTCATTTCTAAGCGGTAAACATTCATATGATAACCAAGCATAACCCTCGTAATTAATCGGCAAATCATAGTTTTTTTCTAATGCTGTTTTATACAAATTACTACCAGGTAGTGCCATTGAAGCATAAGTATTCCAACCGGAAGTGCAAATCCTTTTGCTAAGTTCTAAAGTTTCTTTGATGGTCTCTTTAGTGTCACCTGGTAAACCATATATATAGTTTGCCATCACTTCTATATCTGAGCTATGAACTTTGTTTATTATATCTTCTACGTCGACATCTTCAAATTTACCCTTAGATATCTCTAATCTTATTGATTTTTTACCACTCTCAATGCCCAAACATAGCCACTTAATTCCAGCAGCTCTTACTGTTTCTAATATGTTTGGTTTTTTTATTGTATCGACTCTTGAGTATGCCCATAGTCTCAAATTATTCTTTTTATTTCTAATTTTAAGTAATTCACAAAGAGGTAAATAATATTTTGGATTTAATAAAAACATTTCATCTACAATTCTTATTGTTTCTACTCCATATTCAAATAATTTATCAAATTCCTTAATAATGAACTCTGGTGACCAATATCTCATAAAACTATAATTAGACGCTACACCAACGGCTTCGTTATCATTTCTATTTATCAAATTAATCATACAAAAGTCACAACCAAATTTACATCCAAGGGATGTTTGGATAGCAGCATATGGAGATCTTTTTTCCTCATTGTACTCAGCGTGCCACATTGGAGATCTGTATAAGTCAAAAGGTTTTGATTTGTATGGAAGAAGATCCCAAGCATATCCTGGTAAATCAATATCCATTCTTTCTTGAGGAACGACTTTTTCTGCCTTATTTATAATTACTTTTTCATTACTTCGGAAACCAATACCTTTTATTTCCTTCAAATATTCAAAGCTAAATTCACTAAGTTTTAAAATATTTCTTAAAGCGTATACACCCTCATTTGTAAGAATAATATCAACACTCTTTTCTTTTTCTAAAGTCTCAACAGGCAGAGCTTGAACATGAGAACCAACATAAACAATTTGAGATTTAATTTTTTGCTCTTTTAAATATTCAGAAAGGAATATTGCCCCACTCATGCTTGTTGTTCCAGCATTTACATTTTGACCATATACAACAAAACATATTATTCTGGGATTGAATTCTAAAACTCTAATATAAATTTCATCTAAAGTTAAATTTTCAGCATTTACATCTAAAATCTTACATGTGTGCCCAATTGATCTACAAGATTGTGCCAAAAGTAAAGCCCATGTTGGAGTCTCTATAGCCGAATATCTCCGAGAAAGTGCTTGATATGATGCTTTTGAATTACCAGGAGAAACAAATAAAATATCAATCATTATAAATAATGCACTAAAAAGTGTTTCTCCTATGAATTACAATTAACATATAGTTTTTTTTGTGAAAGAGCTGTCTTCCAACCAGTATTGTTTTTAATTAAAGTTATTTTGTAATTCATTTTATATCAAACTTAAGAATTTTTATCATTTTTATTAAACAGTAATTATTATTAAAATTTAAAAGTTTATATTTAAATAATATATTTATTAAAATAACATATTTATTGAAATATTAAAATAATGCTAAACTATTTATCCATTAACATATATATGAAAATTTTAACTATTTTATTAACTTACCAATTGAGCTAAATAGTTTTTAAGGAGAGGTAATGACAAATTTTGAAAAAGTGAAGTTATTCATGGATACTTACGGTCAAGAAGTAAAAGAAAAAGCTGAATTTAGTGATGCAAAGACAAACAAATTAAGAATTGACCTTATAAAAGAAGAATTAGAGGAATTAACCCAAGCAATGAGTGATAAAAACTTGCTTGAGGTAGCTGACGCATTAACGGACATACTTTATGTTACTTATGGGGCAGGCCATGCTTTTGGTATTGATTTAGATAAATGCTTTGATGAAGTTCAAAACTCTAACATGAGTAAGTTAGGTGAAGATGGAAAACCTATTTACAATGAGTTCGGAAAAGTAATGAAAGGCCCGAATTATTTCAAACCGGACCTTTTAAAATTTATTGATTAAGCTTTTGGCATATTCGTGGCACCAGTTTCTAAAGAGAAAATTTTACCATCTTTAAAAGTGAATACCGCCATTACAGCTTGAGTATTGCCATCTGAAAAGGTTGCAAAAGAATGTTCAATTCCAATTTCATCATTTTCATAAATAATTCGAACTTTTTCTCTGTTAATATCATCGCTCATAGCCCATTTAATAACATCTTGTTTACCTAAAACGTTTCCAGATGCGTGCATTGTAAATTTATAGTCATCATGAAGTACTTCATTCATTCCAGCTTCATCTTTGTTCATGAAGACCTCATTATATTTTTTTAGTAAAGACATTTATTTCTCCTTGAAATTTATTTAACTTCTACAGGTGTAAGTTCAAATAATTGAATATTATCTATACATTCATCATAAATTGGCTTCATCACAGGGTTAGTTCCATTAACTAAGGCCATCATGCCCTCTTCATTATGAACATGCACTTTGAACATTATCCCACTTTTATCTGGTAATATACCAGGTACAGTTTTTTCTACATAAGCAACCTCTTTTCTCATAGCCATTCCTTCATCAGATTGAAAAAATGTCATGAATTTTTCAAGCATACCCTCACCCTCTTTAAACTTACCAATTGCTAACATCATTTTTTCCATGATTACACTCTCCTTTATTAAATTTATTTTAACTTATTATCTCACAAAAATATTAATTTTTTTTTAAAACATTATGCAAATAAATCATAATTTGGTTTCATCCAGTAATATTAAAAGTCGTATTGAGTAACATGAAAACAATATTTAAAATTGCCTCCAAAAACCATACCCTTAAATACCAAAGAAAGATGTCTGAAGGTGAAGTAAAAAAAATGAAGTCTTTTGTTACCGATAAAGGTGAAAAATTACAAAAGACTAGTAAATTTAAAATTATTGATATTCAAGACTCAAAAGATCAGAAAATATACAAAATAACTTTGTAATTATTATATTTATGATCTTTAAACACACTTATGTTTATAGAAACTTATTTAACTCAATTAAAATTTGTTTTTTTGAAGACAAATAAGAGCAATTATACTTTCTCAAGCCTTTATTGTGAGTCATAACTAAGCTATCTTTATCTATAGTTCCAATATGTTGTATTTCTAAAAGATTTGAATTTATCTCCTCAAAATCTTTGTTGTGATACTTAATCTCATTTGATTGTATAAAGTAGGCTTGAGTATTTTTTGAATTTTCAAAATAAAAGTAAAACGGATAACCTCTCATTGTCTCTCTATCTGTCTCACACCTCATAGCTTTTCCAATTATTTCTTCCCCAAAAACATAAGAATAAAAAAAAGTACAAAAAAATATTACAAATATTTTATTTATAAACATGATAGGGGGTGTTCTGTTGCCCTGCATTAATCACATACATAACTAACTAAGTCTTTTAAAATAGTATCATCTTTGACTTCAATCCAATCTGACTCTTCATTACCCACAAACGACGGTTCTCCTTCGCCCATTGATAATTTAAAGTAAAAATCAGTTAAATATTTGAATTTTAGATTTTTGCAATCTACCTCATGATGAATTATGCTAGATTTTTCTCCATAATCATTAAAATCTGAATATTCATGCATTTTTATAAAAAAGATTTTATCTCCTTTTTGATTTATCGAATTTTTATCAATAAAGAACATATTACCCTCGTCAGTTTTAAGAACTAGCTCCCATTCAAAATCAGTCGAAAAAGTATTTGAAATTCCAAAAAATAAATAAATAAAAAAGAAATATAATTTTTTCATCAAATCCAAAAGGGGCGTTCTGTTTCTCGTCCCTTGATTAATAATATACAGAATATAACACTTTTTCAAAAACTTCGTGTAAAACTTCGTGTAGTGTTTTGCTCATTTTGCCGATTTCTTGACTTTCAACTTCGTGTAATTAGAATTTTTCCTCAACTTTTATATTCGCATTTGCAAGTTAACTGGAATACTTAAGTAAAATATCTTACATTTATTTATGCCTAAAAAAAAAGAGATTAAAAAAGTAGATTTAAAAGAAACGCTTTGGAAAGCAGCAGAAAAGTTAAGAAATCAAATGGATGCCGCTGAGTATAAACATATAGTGCTTGGTTTAATCTTTTTAAAATATATTTCAGATACTTTTGATATTCAAAAAAATAAAATAGAACAATTAGTTTCGGATGAAAAATCAGATTTTTTTATAAGTCAAGATCCTAAAATATATAAAAAGGAATTAGAGGATAGAGATTATTATACTCAAGATAATGTTTTTTGGGTTCCAGAAAAAGCAAGGTGGGAAAAACTTAGAGCAAAAGCAAAACAACCTGATATAGGATCAATTATAGACAATGCAATGATTGAGATCGAAAATGAAAATAAATTTCTTAAAGGCAAACTAGATAAAAGATTTGCTCTTACGGAATTAAATGAGGGAGTTCTTGGATCACTTATAGATCAAATATCAAAAATTGGTTTTAACTCTGAAAGTATGTCAAAAGATCTTTTGGGAGAAGTTTATGAATATTTTTTAGGTAAGTTTGCTTTAGCGGAAGGTAAAAAGGGAGGTCAGTTTTATACACCTAGTCATGTTGTTGAAACATTAGTTTCAATTATATCTCCATATAAAGGAAGGATATATGATCCATGTTGTGGTTCTGGAGGAATGTTTGTTCAAAGTCATCAATTTATTAAATCCCATGGGGGAAAAATTAATGATGTTTCTATTTATGGTCAAGAAAGTAACCCAACAACTTGGAGATTAGCATTAATGAATCTATCTATAAGAGGATTTTCAGCAGATTTGGGAAGAACTCACGGTGATACTTTTGGAAAAGATCAATTTCCTAATTTAAATTTTGATTATATTTTGGCAAATCCACCATTTAATGACTCAGACTGGGGAGGAGAAAAGTTTTTAAATGATCAAAGATGGATCTATGGTCAACCACCATTATCAAATGCAAATTATGCTTGGTTACAACATATTATTTATAAATTAAAAAATAACGGAAAGGCAGTAGTGGTTCTAGCAAAAGCATCACTTACTTCGAATAGTTCTAATGAAAATATTATTAGAAAAAATTTGATAAATGAAAATATTGTAGACGCTATTATAGAACTACCAGATAAATTATTTACAAATTTTAGTGGTCCAGTTTGTATATGGGTATTTGATAAAAACAAAAAAAATAAAAATATTTTATTAATTGATGCTTCTAAATTTGGAAAAATGCAAGATGCTAGTCTTAAATATTTAGATAAAGATGAAATTACAAAATTAGGTTTAACTTATAATAATTGGAAAAGTAATACTAATTTTAAAAATATCAATAATTTTTGTAGAAGCGTTTCTCCTGAAGAAATTAAAAAGTTAGATTATTCATTATCAGTACAAAGGTATTTATTCAAAGATGATAAAAAAAATGATATTTCAACTGAAGATGAAATTGCAAGTTTATTAGAAAGATTTAAATTTTTAAAAGTATCCTCAGAAAATTCAAATAAAGAAATACTTAATAATTTAAAACAGTTTAAATTTAAAGTTTCCTCTAAAGAAAAAGAAACTAGCAATTTAAATATTAATCAAACTCTAGAAAAAATTGGCATCAAAATTTTTAAATTGTGGTTTGTAGATTATAAAATACCTGGACATAATATTATTGATAATAAGAAATTTAAAATTATAGATAATCTTAAAATTCCAGAGGGATGGTCATATGAGAAATGTAAAGAGAGATTTGACATATCAATAGGAAGAACGCCACCAAGAAAAGAGTTCAAATGGTTTAGTGATGATGAAAATGATATTCCTTGGTTATCAATAGCGGACATGAAAGATGCCAATATATATATTAAAAAAACTTCTGAATTTTTAACGAGAGAAGCAATTAAAAAATTTAATGTTCCGATTATAAAACCTGGTACTACAATTTGTAGTTTTAAGTTAACCGTAGGTAGAGTTGCTTTAACCTCTGACAATATCGCAACCAATGAAGCAATTGCACATTATGTTCCTAAAAAAGATAATTTTTTGAATATTTATATATATTTTTATTTAAAAAATTTTTTATTTAAATCTTTAGGAAGTACCTCATCTATTGGAACAGCAATCAATTCAACGATGTTAAAAGAAATGAAAATAATTTTTCCCCCAGATGAATTAATTAAAAAATTTAATAATTTAGTTAATCCAATTTTGCAAAAAAGTTTAAATGAATAACAATGTTAATTAATGAAGAACAAATAGAAAAGCAAAGTATAACTTGGTTTAAAGAAATTGGATATTCGTATAAAAGTGGCAAAGAGTTTAATGTTGATTATATTCATTCAGAGAGAGATAATTTAAAAAAAACTATTCTTGAAGATAGATTCTTAAATTGTTTAAAAAAAATTAATTCTGATATACCGTCCAGAAGTATAAAAGATTCAATTAACCAAATTATTAATCCAAATATTTCAGATCTCTATGAGTGTAATCGCAAAATTCATTCATGGATTTCAAAAGGTTTAAAAATTAAATATTTTAAAAATAACCAAGAGTTTGGTGCTCAATTAAAGTTAATTGACTTTGAAAACGTTCATAATAATGAATGGTTAATCGTTAATCAATTTGAAGTAAAAGGCGATAAAAGACTGAGAAGACCTGATGTTGTGGTTTTTGTAAATGGATTACCATTATCGGTGATTGAGTTTAAAAACCCTGCTGATGTTAAAGCAGATATATGGTCAGCATTTAATCAGTTACAGACCTATAAAGATAACATTCCAAATCTATTTAATACTAACGTGAATTTAATAATTAGTGATGGAGTTGAGGCAAGAGTTGGTTCTTTAACAGCAGATCAAGAAAGGTTTATGAGATGGAGAACAATTGAAGGAGATAAAATTGATCCATTTGGAGAGCATCGTGATTTAGAAACTTTAATTAAAGGTTTATTTAACAAAGAAACTTTACTCCAATTTATAAAACACTACTGCATTTTTGAAGAGGATAAAATAATAATAAAAAAAATTGCTGAATATCATCAGTATTATGCAGTTCAAAAAGCAGTAGAAAGAATAGTATCTTCTAGTAAACCAGATGGAGATAAAAAGGGTGGTGTAGTCTGGCATACACAAGGTGCAGGAAAAAGTTTAGAGATGACTTGTCTTGCAGGAAAATTAATTACAGAACCTAGACTAGAAAATCCTACATTATTAATGGTTACAGATAGACAAGACTTAGACGGATCTTTATTTGATACTTTTAATGATGCGGGAAACTTATTAGCAGAGTCACCTACAAAAGCAGAAAGTAGAAAAGATCTTCGAGATCAATTAAACAATAAACCATCTGGAGGAATAATATTTACTACAATTCATAAATTTGGATTGGATAAAGGAGAAGATAAGTTTCCAACTCTTACAAATCGTCATAATGTAGTTGTAATTTGTGATGAGGCACATCGAACGCAATATGGATTTAAGGGTCATGTAGATAAAAAAACTGGTGAAATAAAATATGGTTTGGCAAAATCAATGAGAAATGCACTACCCAATGCTACATTTGTTGCATTTACAGGAACACCTATTTCTAAAGATGATCGAGATACTCAATCAGTATTTGGAAACTATGTATCTATATATGATATTCAGCAAGCAGTTGAAGATGGTGCAACAGTCCCAATTTACTATGAGTCTAGACTTGCAAAAATAAGTCTTAAAGAAAATGAGATTCCTATTATCGATGAAAAAGTTGAAGAAATTTTTGATGATAGTGTTGATGATGATAGAGAAAAAGAAAAAGCAAAATCTAGATGGGCACAGTTAGAAGCAGTAGTTGGTGCAGAACCTAGAATTAAACAAATTACAGAAGATTTAATTAAACATTTTGATACTCGAACCAAAACTCAACCTGGTAAAGCAATGATTGTGTGTATGAGTAGAGAAATTTGTGTAAAGTTTTATGAGGCATTAAGAAAATTAAGACCAGAACTTCATGATGTAGAATTATCAAAAGGTCAAATGAAAATTGTAATGTCAACATCAGCATCTGACCCAAAAGAATTTCAACCTCATCATACAAATAGATTACAAAAGAAAGATTTAGAAAATAGATTTAAAGATCCATCTGACCCATTAAAAATAGTTATCGTGAGAGATATGTGGTTAACAGGGTTTGATGCACCATGTTTAACCACAATGTATGTAGATAAACCCATGCAAGGAGCAAATCTTGCACAAGCAATTGCAAGAGTTAATAGAGTGTTTGGTGACAAACCTGGTGGATTAGTTGTTGACTACATTGGAATTGCACCTCAACTTAAAGAAGCATTGGCAACTTATGCAAACAGTAATGGAAGAGGTCAACCAACAATTAATACTGATGAAGCATTAAAAATACTTGAGGAAAAACTTAAAGTTGCACAAGATTTGTTACATCCAGTTGATTGGTCAGATTATATAAAAAATGCATTAAAACTATTGCCTGCTTGTTTAGACAATATTTTGCAAAAACCTGATGGTAAAAGAAGATACTGCGATACAGTTCTTGCGATTACAAAAGCATTCGCACTTTGTGGAACAATGGAGGAGGCAATGCAACATTCTGCAGAAGTAGCATTTCATCAGGCAATCAGAGCACCATTAATTAAAAAAAGTGGCATTGGTACTGACGGACAATACAAAAATGTAGACTTTGAACTTAAACAATTAGTTTCAGAATCATTAGTTGGAGATGGTGTAGCAGATGTATTTAAAATTGCAGGACTAGAATCCCCTGATATTTCAATTTTATCTGATGAGTTTCTTGCAGAAGTAAAGAAGATGCCACAAAAAAATCTTGCAGTAGAGTTACTTCAAAAACTAATGAAAGATGAAATGAAAACTAGATTTAAAAATAACATTGTTAAACAAAAACAATTTTCTGAATTACTTCAAAACGCATTAGATAAATATAGCAATAGAGCAATAGAAGCAGCACAAGTCATAGAAGAACTTATTCAAATGGCAAAAGCATTTAAAGAAGATTTAGATAAAGCAAAAAAAATGAATCTAAATGAAAGTGAAGTCGCATTTTATGATGCATTGTCAGATAACAATTCTGCAAAAGAATTAATGGGTGATGAACTCTTGGTTAAGATTGCAAGAGAGGTTGCAGAAAAGTTAAGAAAGAATGTTACTGTAGATTGGAATGTAAAAGAGTCAGTAAGGGCAAAACTAAGATTAATTATTAAAAATATTCTTAAAAGATATAAGTATCCACCCGATGAAGAGAAAAAAGCAATTGATCTAGTTTTAGTTCAAGCAGAGCAATTTTCTGAAGAGTGGTCAGTAAATTAACCGTTATACACGCAGATGCGACTATAACGGCAAAAGTTTATTGACTTTAAACTTCGTGTAAAACTTCGTGTGGTTCTTAATTTGATATTTGAGATGGAATAAAGGTTTCCTTTAGTTAAGGGGCGTTCTGTTGCCCGGCCGCCCCAAAGCCGCGCTTACCTAATTAGATTAAGCAGCGAGTGCTAATTCATTATCGTTAGCAATTATTTTAAGTTTCTATGTCGAAGAAACGCTTACAACGAGCAAAAACTATATCCTTCAGAGCACGTCAAACCTATATCACCCCCATAAGAATTTTTATGGTGGAGGTGTCGGGTACCGCCCCCGAGTCCGATACACCTATTACATATAGCGTTTATTGCCATAGTTGATAAACAACGCAGATAATATAGTCTAATAAATGAATCCTTTAAACATCTATGAAGAAAAAAATCACTAAAGTGCCAAAATTTAAAGATTTTAAAACCACCAGAGCCACGTCGTCTGCTCTAGAAAAAATACTATATAAGCAAATACCCATCTTAGACCATGGCTTTATAAGAGTTATTGACTATATGGGGACTGATCAGTCTATAGTTCAAGCGGCAAGAGTTTCTTATGGTGAGGGAACAAAAAAATTACGAGAAGACAGGGGCCTTATTAGATATTTGTTAAGTCATTGGCATACAACTCCTTTTGAGATGTGTGAAATTAAGTTTCATATTAAACTACCTATTTTTGTTGCTAGACAATGGATTAGACACAGAACTGCAAATGTAAATGAATACTCTGCAAGATACTCAGTACTAGATAAAGAATTTTATGTTCCAGAAATGGATCAACTAGGATCTCAATCGACTACAAATAAACAAGGAAGATCGAATACTTTAGATAAAAAGTTTGCAAAGCAGGCTCAAGATTTAATTCTAAAAAATTCGGAGCAACTTTATGACGACTACCAAAATTTATTGAATGGTAAACTTTTGAATAACGACGAATACGTTGAAGGGGAGGGACTAGCTAGAGAACTAGCTCGAACAACTCTTCCATTAAACTACTACACCCAATGGTATTGGAAGGTAGACCTTCATAATCTCATGCACTTTTTGAGATTACGAGCAGATAGTCATGCTCAGTATGAAATACAAATTTATGCTGAGAAAATGGTAGAAATTTTAAAAAAATGGGTACCCTTAACATACGAAGCTTTTGAAGATTACCGTTCAGACTCATTCCAACTTTCTAAGGAGGCTTTAAAAATTGTAAAAGATAAATTGGCAAATAAAAAAATTAAGAAATCTAATTATAAGTTATCTCCAAGAGAGCTTAGAGAGCTAGAAATAAAGTTTAATATTAAATTATCTTAACCTTGAAATTTTTTTGTAATTGCGTTTGTAATATTTTCAAATTTTAGAGAATAGTCGTCCTTGTAGTCAAAACAATAGGGTTTTCCCTCATCGCAACTCTTAGGGACATTTAAATTAAAAGGAAGCTCTTCTATTAAATTTATATCTTCTTTTAGTAATAAAGACTTAGTCTTAGACTCACCAAAAATATATTTTTTTTCATTTTGTTCCTCTAAATAAGACATGTTTTCTACTACACCAAGTATTGGAACATTCACCTTGATAAACATATTGATACCTCTAATCACGTCTTTTAAAGATAGTAGCTGTGGAGTTGTGATAATAAGTGTTCCATCCAGTTTTAGCTTTTGAGACATAGATATTTGTACATCTCCAGTACCAGGTGGAAAATCAACAATTAAATAGTCTAAATCACCCCATATTGTCTTATTAATAAGACCATCAAGCCCTTTTGCTAACATGGGCCCTCGCCAAACAATTGCTTGTTCTTCATTGACTAAGAAGCCTATCGACATCGCCTTTATCCCAAATACTTCAAAGGGCAAAAACTTCCCATCTTCAACTTTGGGTTCCTTATCTCCGATGCCAAGTAATGTTGGGACACTAGGTCCATATATGTCTGCGTCTAAAAGGCCAACTTTGTATCCTTGGTTTGCTAAAGTTATAGCGATATTGCAAGCTACAGTGGATTTACCAACGCCACCTTTACAGCTTGAAATTCCAAAACAGGTCTTGATATTCATCTATTAAACACTACATATATTGTATCGTGAACAAAAACAAATTTAAAATTTTCGCACTTGATGGCCCATGGGGTTCCTCTTCAGGAAATAATAATAGAGGATCTGGTGGAGGCTTTTCTGGTGGGAATAACGATTCAATTGATGATCTTCTTAAAGATCTAAAAAACAAATATAAGTTTAAAATGCCTTTTAAAGGTGGATTTAAGGGTGTTTCATTTTTAATTTTAATTGCTTTTGTGATTTGGTTAGCAACTGGTTTTTACAGAGTTGAACCAGATGAACAAGGAGTTGAATTATTATTTGGTAAGTGGAACGAAAGCACAACTGACCCTGGACTTCATTATTTCTTTCCAACACCTATTGGAAAAGTTCTTACACCAAAAGTAGAGGCTATTAGAAAAATTAATGTCGGTTTTAGATCAAGTGGTAACTCTACAAGAGATGTTCTTGAAGAAAGCATGATGCTGACATCTGATCAAAATATTTCAGATTTAGATTATACCGTTCTTTATAGAATTAAAGATGCTGGTCAGTTTTTATTTAACTTAAGAGACCCAGAAGAAACCGTAAAAGTAATTTCTGAGAGTGTTCTTAGGGAAGTTGTAGGACAAACAAACCTTGAAGGCCTTCTTACTGTATCTAGACAGTCTGTTGAAAGAGACTCACGGTCTTTACTTCAAGAGCTCTTAGATGAGTATGAAGTTGGGATATTAATCCAGTCTATTCAACTACAAGATGTTAATCCACCAAGAGAAGTTATTGATGCTTTTGATGATGTCCAAAAAGCAAGACAGGACAAAGAGAGAACTGTTAATCAGGCAGAAGCCTATAGTAATAGAATTGTTCCAGAAGCCAGAGGTGAAGCTGAAAAAATTCTTCAAGAAGCAGAGGGTTATAGAAACAAACTAATTAAACAAGCTGAGGGTGAATCAAGTAGATTTCTTCAAGTGCTAGATACCTACGAGCAGTCAAAAGAAACAACTAAAAAAAGAATATACCTAGAAACCTTAAGAGATGTTCTTTCAGGATCTAGTAAGATAATGATTGATCAAAACTCTGGAAATGGTGTTGTTCCTTATCTTCCGCTTAACGAATTAAATAAAAATAAACAAGGAGATAGTCAATGAAAATGAGAAATTATGTAATCGTCGGATTGTCTTTCTTCTTTATTTTATTTGCTTCAGGTTTTTTCTTTGTTGTAGATCAAACAAAACAAGTAATAGTTTTACAATTTGGTGAACCTCGTGCAGTACATCAAACACCAGGTTTAAAGTTTAAATTACCTTTTATTCAAAACGTTGTTTACTATGATAGTAGGGTTTTAAACTTAGATCCAGCTCAAGAGGAAGTAATCCTTCGAGACCAAAAGCGTATCGTGGTCGACTCAATTGTAAGATACATGATTAAAGATCCTTTGAAGTTTTTTCAGACAACAAGAACAGAATTAGCATTAAACGATCGATTGGGTAGAATTGTAAACTCTTCAGTTAGAGGTGTGATTGCTCAGTATCAATTAAATGATTTGTTATCTGATGATCGTGAAAAAATTATGGCTGAAATTTTTGAAAACGTTCGTGAAGACCAAGATAACTTTGGTATTGAAATTGTTGATTTAAGACTAAAAAGAACTGAATTGACTCCTGAAGTGCAATCAAACGTTTTTGATAGAATGAGAACTGAGAGAGAAAGAGAAGCAAATCTTTTAAGAGCAGAGGGCCAAGAGATATCTCAAAAAATTAAAGCGACTGCAGATAGACAAAAAATTGAGATTATTGCAGAAGCTGAAAAACAATCTAATATTTTAAAAGGTGAGGGTGAAGCAGCAAGAAATAAAATATTGAATGATGCATTTGCAAGGGATCCCGAATTTTTTGAATTTATAAGATCTATGGAAGCTTACTCAGATACTTTTAAAGACGGAACAACTACCATGGTTATATCGCCTGATAGTGACTTCTTTGAATACTTTGAAAACTCTGAGGGCTCAAACTAAAATTAAAATATATCAATGAAAAGACTCATCTTTTTATCTCTTTTCAATTTATTTTTTTTTACAAATACAAGTTTCGCACAATTTGAAAGAGGATATGCTGATTTAGTAGATGAGCTATTACCTTCAGTTGTCAGTATAGCTACCAGTCAGACAGTAGAGAGGCAGACAAGTCAATTACCTGAATTACCAGAAGGCCATCCATTTAATGATATGTTCGATGATTTTTTTGGAAATCAAATGCCCAAACGTGAAAATTTAACTGGTCTTGGATCTGGATTTATTATTAATGATGAGGGTTATGTGGTGACAAACAATCATGTAATTAGTGGTGCGGATCAAATTACAGTAATTTTTAATAACGGAATTGATGAAGTCTCTGCGGAACTTGTTGGAACCGATCCTAAGACTGACATCGCTGTGTTAAAAATCGATCCTTCATCTATCAATATACAAAGTGTAAATTGGGGTGACTCAGATATCTCTAGAGTTGGTGATATCGTCTTAGCAATTGGAAACCCTCTTGGTTTAGGTGGAACCGTTACATCTGGAATTATTTCTTCCATAAACAGAGATATCGGTGGAGGCCCTTACGTTGACTTCATACAAACTGATGCACCAATTAATAGAGGAAACTCTGGAGGACCATTGTTTAATTTAGATGGAGAAGTAATAGGAATTAATTCTATGATAATCTCTCAAACAGGGGGGAGTGTTGGTTTAGGTTTTTCAATTCCATCTAAAACAGCAAAATTAATTGTTGAACAAATAATTTCTTTTGGCCAAGCAAAGAGAGGAAGGCTTGGTGTTCAAATTCAAGATTTAACTCAAGAATTTTCTGACAGTTTGGGCTATGACTCTACAGAGGGAGCTTTTGTAGCTTCTGTCGAACCAAATAGCCCCGCAGCACTTTCAAATATTCAGGCTGGGGACATTATTATTGAGTTTAATGATCAAAAAATTTCTTCATTTAAAGATTTACCAAAAGTTGTTGCTGAAACTCCTATCGGAAGCCAAGTAGTAGTTAAAGTTTGGAGAAATGGAGAGATAATAAATATTGATGTTAAAGTAGGTGAGTTAGAAGAAGGCCGTAAACTTGCTAAAAATGAGGGAGTGTATCTTGAAGAATTAGATATTACCGTCGAAGAATTATCTAGTGAAGCTATAAATAGCTTGGGTTTAGACTCAAAAACCTCAGGAATTTTGGTCAAAGAAGTAGGTGATAAAAACGAAAATCTATTAAACAATGATGTGATTATTCAAGTTTCAAGTGAAAAAATTAAAGATATTAGCTCTTTTCAATCAATGATTGCAAATAGTATCAAATTAAAACGAGATAAATTATTATTAAGAGTTATCAGAGATGGTAATGAATTTTGGTTAATTAACCCATTCGTTATTGAATAAGTTCCTTTTTGTTGTAGGTCCTACCTGCTCAGGTAAAAATGATTATGCTTATGAATTATCAAAGTTAATAGATATAGAAATTATTAACGCTGACAGTATTCAGGTATATAAGCAATTAAAAATACTATCTAACAGACCTACTGAAAAAGAATTAAAGATAGTCCCTCATCATCTCTACGGACACATCAATAACAAAGATTACTCAGTCAATCATTGGATTGATGATGTTAAACAAGTAATTAAAAATATTCAAAGCAGAAATAAGACACCTGTTTTTGTTGGAGGTACAGGATTTTATATCCAATCTCTAATAGAGGGATTATCAGAGATGCCATTAATTAGTCAAAAATATAAAAAAGAAGCAGAAGATTTATTTTTTAGTAAAGGCCCAGACCACTGTTTAAACGTTCTAGAAAAATATTATAAAGAAAAAATCTTCCCAAAAGACAAACAAAGGTTATTGAGTCGTTTAGCTTTTTGCTTGGAACACAACGATACGATGGAAAATAATTATGGCAATAAAGTTGCTATCACTCCTAATCCACTCGTTATACAAGTCACAAAACCTAAAAAAGATCTTTATGAAAAAGCAGATTTAAGATTTCAACAAATGATAAATAATGGTGCCTTAGAGGAGGTGAAATCTCTCTATGAAAATAAAAAAATATCTAAAACTCTTTACAAAGCCCATGGTCTTCCTGAACTATTATCATGTATCAGAAACAAAATGAGTTTAGACGAGGCTATATATCTAGGTATTAAAAATACCAAAAGGTATATCAAAAGACAGTTTACATGGTGGAATAACCAAAAATTTAGCCAACTTAACCTGAGAATAAACTATAAAAAAAGCTTCCCTAAAGATTCAATTGAAAATATAAGTATATACCTAAATGGACAATGAAAATGAATTTACGGGAGCAGATATTCTGCTTAAGGCCCTCAAAGACCAAGAAGTAGATACAATTTTTGGCTATCCAGGTGGAGCTGTTCTTCCTATTTATGATGCAATTTTTGGTCAAAATTTTTTAAAACATGTTTTGGTAAGACAAGAAGCTGGTGCAGTTCATGCAGCAGAGGGATATGCAAGATCAAGTGGAAAAGTAGGTGTCTTGTTAGTGACTTCAGGCCCTGGGGTTACCAATGTGGTAACAGGCTTAACTGACGCATTAATGGATAGCATTCCTATAGTTTGTATTAGTGGACAAGTCCCTTCACATTTAATAGGTACAGATGCATTTCAAGAATGTGATACTACTGGAATTACAAGACCTTGCACTAAACATAACTATTTAGTCAAAGATGTTAGTAAGCTCTCTGAAACAATTCATGAGGCATTTAAGATAGCTAGCTCAGGAAGACCAGGTCCTGTTTTAATTGATATTCCAAAAGACGTCCAATTTGCAAAGTCAAAATATATACCAAAAAAAGATATTAGTTTTAGAGAGCACAGAATTAAAGCTGGATCTAAAAATGTCGATAAAAATTTTGTTCAAGAGCTTGTAAATCATATTAAAAAATCTGAAAGACCTATTTTTTATGTTGGTGGTGGTTGTTTAAACTCTGGGCCTCAAGCTAGTCAAGAATTAATCAAGCTCGTAAATAAAACTAATATCCCAATCACAACAACACTTCATGGATTAGGGTGTTTTCCAGGCGAAGATAAAAGTTCACTAGGGATGTTGGGGATGCATGGAAACTATGAAGCAAACCTGGCAATGAATAAATGTGATTTAATGATCAATGTTGGTGCAAGGTTTGATGATAGAGTGACAGGGAGACTAGATGCATTTTCTCCAGACTCTGTAAAATTTCACATAGATATTGATCAAAGTTCAATTAATAAAAATGTAAAGGTAGATTTTCATACAAATACTGACATCACTATGACATTAAAAGAAATAAACTCTTTTATAGAGTCTAATAATATTGAACTTGAAAAAAAAGATTACACTAATTGGTGGGGGCAGATTAATGACTGGAGAAAAAAAGAATGTCTTCACTATGAGCAAGGTGAAGAGATTATCAAACCTCAACATGCGATTTCTAGGTTGTATGATCTAACTACTCAAAAAGACACTTTTATTACTACTGAAGTTGGACAACATCAAATGTGGGCAGCGCAGTATTATAAATTTTCAAAACCCAATAGGTGGATTACTTCTGGCGGTCTTGGCACAATGGGCTTTGGTATGCCCGCTGCAGTTGGAGCGCAAATGGCAAATCCTGACTCGCTAGTTATAGATATTGCTGGAGAGGCATCTTTTCTGATGAACATTCAAGAAATAGCTACAGCAGTTCAATACAAGTTACCGATTAAGATCTTCATTTTAAATAATGAATACATGGGAATGGTTAGACAATGGCAGGAACTTCTTCATGGAAGTAGATACTCCGAAAGTTATGTTGATGCCCTTCCTGATTTTAAAAAACTTGCTGAAAGTTTTAATGCAGTTGGAGTGAGAGCAAAAAATATTTCAGAGTTAGACGATGCTATTAATGAAATGGTTTCCATAGACAGACCTGTTATTGCAGATATTTGGGTTGATAAAAAAGAAAATTGCTTTCCAATGATACCATCTGGGGCTGCGCACCATGAAATGCTTTTATCAAAATACGATAAAGAAAATCCTGAAAATCAAGAAAAGGGAAAAGTACTAGTTTAATAAATTTTTTACCATGTCCTCTACATCTGTTTATCCTACACCTATCAACGCCTTTAAACAGTCCAAGCGAAGTGTACTTTCTGTTATAGTAGATAACGAACCAGGTATCCTTGCACGTATTGTTGGATTATTTTCTGGACGAGGATATAATATAGAAGCGTTAAATGTAACTGTAGTAGATATTAAAAATAATCTCTCACGTATAACTATCGAAACATTGGGAGAAGAAAAAGTAATTAGCCAAATTATTGCTCAACTAGAAAAACTTGTTCCTGTCCATAGTGCTACAAATTTAGCAAATTTAAGTGAGTCATATGAAGCAGAAATTTGCTTGGTTAAAATTGAATTCGATAATAATGAGCAGGATCAAAAAATACTTAATTTTGCAGATATTTATCGTTCAAGAACTGTTCAAAAAAGACAAAATATCGTGGTTTATGAAATTTCAGGTACCAGCGAGCGAATAAACAAATTTTTAGATGACTTAAATACAATCGGTGGTATAAAAGTCGAATTAGTTCGAAGTGGGCCCATAGGGCTCGGTATATAACGTTTTTAGGGGGTAATATGAAGGTTTATTACGAACAAGATGCTGATTTTAACTTAATTAAAGATAAAAAAATTGTAATTATAGGCTTTGGGTCTCAAGGTCATGCTCATGCATTAAATTTAAAAGACTCTGGAGCATCTAATGTAGTGGTGGGATTAAGAGAAGGTTCTTCTTCTATCGAAAAAGCAAAAAATGTTGGTTTGAAGACTCAGACACCTGCTGAAGCTGTTAAGGACGCTGATATTGTAATGTTTCTGGCTCCTGATGAAAATCAACAAGATATTTATCAAAGTCAAATTCACGAAAATATTAAAAATGGTGCTGCTCTAGCTTTTGCTCATGGTTTGAATATCCATTTTCAACTCATAACAGCTAGAGATGATTTAGATGTCTTTATGGTGGCTCCAAAAGGACCAGGTCATACAGTTAGAGGGGAATATCTAAAAGGTGGAGGCGTTCCATGTTTACTAGCAGTTGAAAAAAACGTAAGTGGTAATGCAAAAGAAATTGGTCTTGCATATGCTTCTGCTTTAGGCGGTGGTAAATCAGGTATAATTGAAACTACATTTAAAGAAGAATGTGAAACAGACTTATTTGGTGAACAAACAGTTCTTTGTGGTGGTTTAATGTCTTTAGTTAGAAATGGATTTGAAACACTTGTTGAGGCAGGTTATGCACCTGAAATGGCTTATTTTGAATGTTTGCATGAAGTAAAATTAATTGTTGATTTAATGTATGAAGGTGGGATGGCCAATATGAGATATTCTATATCTAATACTGCTGAATACGGAGATTATACAAGAGGTCCTAGAGTTGTGCCAAATGAGGCTACAAAAGCTGAGATGAAAAAAGTCCTTACTGAAATACAAGATGGTACTTTTACAAAAGAATGGATGTCAGAGCACAAAGCAGGCCAAATAAAGTTTAAACAAATGAGAGATCAAGGTGCAAAGCATCAAATTGAAGAGGTAGGAGCCAAATTAAGATCGATGATGCCATGGATTGCATCTAATAAACTTGTAAAGGATATCTAATATTGCCAGATAAAGTATTAATCTTTGATACGACTCTAAGAGATGGAGAGCAATCTCCTGGTGCTTCTATGAATCAAGAAGAGAAACTCTCTATTGCCAGATTATTAGAAGAGTTAAAAGTCGATATTATTGAGGCTGGTTTTCCCATAGCCTCAAAAGGAGATTTTGACTCTGTTCAAGCTATTGCCCGTGAAATCAAGGATTGTCAGATAGCAGGATTGGCGAGAGCAAAACATGAAGATATTGAAGCAGCTTGGAATGCTGTAAAAAAAGCAAAAAATCCAAGAATACATACTTTTATAGCCACTAGCCCTATACACATGGAATTCAAATTAAAACTTACCGAAGAACAAGTGCTAGACAAAATTAAGGAAAGTGTTTCTTTTGCAAGAAACCTTTGCCCAAATATCGAATGGAGCTGCGAGGATGGCGGAAGGTCTTCGATAGATTTTCTATATAGGTGCATTGAATTAGCAATTCAAAGCGGTGCATCAACAATAAATATTCCCGATACTGTTGGATATACTTTACCACTTGAATTTGGAGAGATAATAAAAAAAGTTAAAAATAATGTACCAAATATTGATAAAGCAATAATTTCTGTTCATTGTCATAATGATTTGGGTTTGGCAGTTGCAAATTCTTTAAATGCGGTAGAAAACGGTGCAAGACAAATTGAATGTACTATAAACGGATTAGGTGAAAGAGCAGGAAACGCAGCCTTAGAAGAAGTTGTAATGGCTATGAAAGTTAGATCAGATCTTTTAAAAGTTCATTCAAATATTAATACAAGTGCAATTTCAAAAACATCAAAGCTAGTATCTTCAATTACTGGTTTCCCTGTTCAACCTAATAAAGCAATTGTAGGTGCTAATGCTTTTGCTCATGAGTCTGGAATACATCAAGACGGGGTTCTAAAAAATGTTCAAACTTATGAGATTATGTCCCCAGAGACAATCGGTTTAAAAAAATCAAGCTTAGTGCTAGGTAAACATTCAGGTAAGCACGCTTTTAAAGAAAAACTTAAGATTTTAGGATATGAAGTAGGTGATAATTACATTAACGAAATCTTTGAAAAATTTAAGCTTTTAGCTGATAAGAAAAAAGATGTTTATGATGAGGATTTGATTGCACTTGTAGATGACACACATTTTAACAAATCTAATACTTTAAAACTAAAAAATTTAAGTATCATGTCTGGCACTAACTCTAAACATGTTGCATCTTTAGAATTAAACTTCAAGGAGAAGCAAAAGGAAGTAAGCGGATCTGGAAATGGTCCTGTAGATGCTGTATTTAGTTGTATATCTAAAGTAGTAGGTTTTTCTCCAAAATTGGTGCTTTACCACATCAACGCTATTACACCAGACTCTGACGCACAAGGAGAAGTTACTGTTAAACTTGAATATTTGAATAAAGAATTTATAGGTAAGGCTTCTGATATAGATATTATAGTTGCCTCTGCAAAATCTTATATCAATGCATGTAATAAAATATTAAACTTTGAAAAAAACTCTAATATGCAAGAGGGAGTTTCTGAGATTAGCATCTCAAATATTAAAGGTATATAAATGTTAAAATCTTTCAGTGCTTTTTTAAGCGAGGATATGGGCTTAGACTTAGGAACAGCAAATACACTTGTTTATGTAAAAGGAAAAGGAATTATACTAAATGAACCATCCGTAGTAGCAATTGCTACAGATAATAAAAATAATAAATCGGTCTTAGCTGTAGGGGGAGATGCAAAATCAATGCTTGGTCGTACTCCTGGAAGAATTGAAGCTATTAGACCGATGAAAGACGGAGTTATAGCAGATTTTGATATAGCTGAGGCTATGATTAAACATTTTATAAAAAAAGTTCATAAGAAAAGTTTTTTTGCTAATCCAAATATTGTCATTTGTGTTCCATCTGGAGCAACAAATGTTGAAAGAAGAGCTATAAAAGAGTCCGCAGAAACTGCAGGGGCAAAAAAAGTTTATTTAATTGAGGAGCCTGTAGCAGCTGCAATTGGAGCTGGTTTACCAATTTCTGAACCATCCGGATCTATGGTAGTTGATATTGGTGGAGGCACCACTGAAATAGCAGTTTTGTCACTCGGAGGTGTTGTTCATGCTAGTAGCATTAAAGTAGGTGGAGATACCATGGACGATGCGATAGTTAATTTTATGAGGAGTGTTCATAAATTAGCAATAGGTGAGGCAACTGCTGAAAGAATTAAGACGGAAATAGGTTGCGCTGGCATTCCAGATAATGGAGATGGTAAAACGCTCACGGTGAAGGGAAGGGACCTTATTAATGGCCTACCAAGAGAGGTTGTGATATCAGAAAGACAAGTTGCGGAGGCTCTCTCTGACTCATTATCCCAAATCATTACAGCTTTAAAAAGAGCACTTGAGGTTGTTCCTCCAGAATTAGCTGCTGATATAGTCGATAAGGGAATTATGCTTACAGGCGGAGGAGCTTTACTTCAACGTCTAGATGAAGCTATTAGAGTCACTACCGGACTACCTGTTTCTATAGCTGACGACCCTTTAACATGCGTAGCTAGAGGTACCGGTATGGCTTTAGAAGAGAACCAAAACCACCAAGATGTGTTCTTAAGTGATTAACAACAAAAAAGTTTTTTTAATATACATAATCTGTTTTTTTTTATTCCTAACATTAATACTATTTCCAAATTACAATTCTAAAACAAAACTTTTCACATATTTTGTAAAAGAAAAAGTAGAGACCCCATTCATTTTTGTAGGTAATGAAGTAAGAGATTTATTTATGACTCTCAATCTTAATTTTAATTATATGAATACTATAAAAAAATTGGAAAATGATAATAATTACCTTCGATCAATAAATAATTATTTATTAACACTGACTTCAAAATATTCAGAGCAAAATAAAATTTTTCATCAGTCTGACATTAAAATACCAATCTCAGTAGGCGTTAAGGTTCTGGGTGATAGGAATTTAATTTATAATAAAAGCTTTATTATTAATAAAGGCTCAAAAAATGGTCTTGTAATAGGTGATTACGTTATTGATGGGTTAAATATAGTTGGTAGAGTAGTTAATATAAACCATAACACCTCAGAAGTTGTTACTGTTAAGAGTATAAATTATGGAGACGAAGTTTTTATTAATGGAAAGTCTTATATTATTAGCGGCACAAATAATAATTATTTAAGTTTTTTAAGACAAAAAGAAAGTACTGAAATACCAGACTTTCAATCAGGTGATGTCGCTGTAGTACATCTTGATAATGTAATATTAAGACTTGGCATAGTTTCTTTTAAAAATGATCAACCTATATTATTAACATCTGATACTATAAATTTAGAAAATTTAAGGGCAGTTACAAATGATTAGACTATTTTTTGTAATAATTTTATTTTTAATTTACGGAAACTTTAATTTTGTAATAAATGATATTGCCATTTTTTCATTGATAAATATAGCTTTTTTTACGATTCTTAAGGATAAAAATATTAAAATAATCGATATTTTTATATTTATTTTATCGATTTTTGTTGTAGAGGTTTTTGTAGGTTTGCCGATATTAATTGGTATTGTGGTTTTGTTTATACCTCTCCTCCTATTAAATCATTTTATTAATAATTTTAATTTCTCTACATTTATAAAATCATTAATTGTTTTTTTTCTTAGTTTCATTACTTTCTTTCTTTTTGACCAAACTATTGTATTTAGATTACTAAATTTACAATATTTTTTATGTATATTAATTTTAACTTTTATTTTTTTAGGGCTATCAAATTATGGAAAAGAATAAGACTAGTGAAGATAGTATAAAAATATTAAACAGAAGATCATTTATCATAATTATAGTTGGTGCTATTTTATCATTCATAGTTTCTTTAAGATTATTTTCATTACAGGTTATCAACTTTAACTTTTACAAAAAAAAATCAGTTGAAAATAAACTTTCTATAAAATTAACACCCCCCTTAAGGGGAGATATTTATGACTCTAAAAAAAACTTAATAGCTGGAAGTTCTTCATTATATGAATTTGCAGTGTTTAAAAATTTAAGTAAAGATCATTTTCAGGAAATTAAAAAACTCGATAGTCTTATAAACCTAAATTTAAATTTTGAAGAAATTTCAAAACAATTAAAAAAATATAATGAATACTCTGGTTTTAGTTTAAGTAGAGCTTCATGGGATCAGATAGTAGAATTTGAAAAAAATAAATTTCTATTTAATTCTATTAAGATTATTGAGTCCAAAAAAAGATTTTATCCATATCAAAATTTTTCACAGATAATTGGCTATATGGGACAACCTACTCAATCTTCTGAACTTTACCCTAAAGGTGTATTTCATTTAGAAAAAAGTTATGAAAAACATTTAAAGGGTACACCAGGTAAAATATTTAGCGAGGTAAACGCTAAAGGCAAAACTATAAGAGAAATATCTATTGAAAAATCCATTAAAGGTAACGATTTAGACTTAACATTAGATTTAAGTCTTCAAAATTATGCACAATCACAACTTCCAAGAAATAAAAAAGGATCTATTGTTGTTATCAGTGTTTCAGATGGATCTATCTTGTCGATGAATTCCAATCCTACTTTTGATGCACAAATCTTTGAGGATAGAGAGAATAATAAAATTCAAGATCTGCTTAACGATGACCAAAAACCACTTTTTAATCGTGCTTTCTCTGGTTTTTATCCTCCAGGTTCGGTGTTTAAACCTATTTCAGCTTTAGTTGGTCTTCAACGTAATCTAATAGACCCCCAAAAAGAGGTCTTTTGCAAAGGGCATTCCTCACTTGGTGATAGGAATTATTACTGTTGGAAAAAAAAAGGCCATGGAAAAGTTAATCTTAAAAAAGCCATAAAAGAGTCTTGTGATGTATATTTTTATGAATTAGCTAAAAAAACAAATATTGATCATATTGCAAGTCTATCTAGTAATTTAGGTTTAAACAAAGAGTACGATATTGGTTTATCAAATATAGGTAAAGGACTTGTCCCGAGTAAGAAATGGAAAAAAGCGTATTTAGAAGAGAGTTGGTATCAAGGTGAAACATTAATTACGTGTATTGGACAAGGATACAACCAAACATCTCCCTTACAGCTTGCAACACTTTATTCTGCTATATTAAATGGAGGAAAATATCCAATACCTAAACTTGATAAAAATACTCCCACAAAATTTACAGGTAAATTATTAAATAATGAGCATCAAAAAATTATAGTTAATTCCCTTAATGCTGTTGTGCAAGAGCCAAGAGGAACAGCACATAAATTGAGTATTTCTAATCCAGAATTTGTAAAAATAGGAGGTAAGACGGGTACTTCTCAAGTAGTAAGAATTAAAGAGAGTGAAAGAGAGGACGATCAGTATAAATCAAAGGAAATAGATGAAAGATTTAAAGACCATTCAGTATTTGTAGGATATGCCCCTTATGATAAACCAAAATATATAGCTTCAGTAATTATAGAAAATGGTGGATCTGGATCAGCGGTAGCTGCTCCCATTGCCCATAAGATCCTTGATTTTGCTTTCAAAAACAATGTTTAAAGAATTTAAAAGCATATTTAATTTAAATTGGATTTATATTTTTATCCTTTTGATAATTTTTTGGATTGGAGAGATCAATCTTTATTCAGCTGCTGGCGGTTCTCTTGATCCATGGGCATCAAACCAATTAATAAGATTTTTATTTTTTCTCCCTTTGTTTTTTCTAGTTATCATGTTGGAGCCAAAGTTTATTTTTAATTTTGCAGAGATTTTTTTAATTTTAGTTTTGATTGGGTTAATAACGACATTAATTTTCGGGTATACAGGAATGGGAGCTACGAGATGGATAAGAATTGCTGGTTTCAATTTACAAGTATCAGAATTTACTAAAATAGCTTTAGTTATATCTATGGCTAAATATTTTCATAAATTAAATGCAGAGAAAACTATAGGTCTTTTTAAATCAATATTACCTCTTATTGTATCGGTAATTTTTTTTGTTTTGGTTGCTATTCAACCTGATTTAGGCACTGCTATAATTATTTTAGCATTGGGTCTAGTAGTTATTTTTTATGCAGGAATTAAATTAATTTATCCCTTAATATCAATAGGTATCATTTTATCGATAAGCCCAATTTTATGGACTTTTTTAAAGCCCTACCAACAAAATAGAATACAAATTTTTCTAAACCCTGATTTGGATCCACTTGGAAGGGGGTATCATATTATTCAGTCTAAGATTGCAATAGGTTCTGGTGGATTAAAAGGAAATGGTTTTCTTGAGGGTTCACAAAGTAGTTTAGATTTTCTCCCTGAAAAAGAGACAGATTTTGTTTTCGCAATTTTTTCTGAACAGTTTGGTTTTACAGGATCAATTTTGTTGATTTCATTATTTTTTATCATGTTTTTAATACCCGTTTTAAAGACATTCAAACTGACCCAAGCATTTAATAAAATAATCTTGTTTGTTTTATCCTTTAAAATTTTTTTCGAATTTCTAATAAATATATCCATGACAATAGGGATCTTGCCAGTGGTCGGAGTAGCTTTACCATTTATGTCTTATGGAGGAAGTTCTTTGTTGAGTAATCTAATTATTTGTGCACTATTGTTGAACTTTATGTCTATTAACGAAAAAAAGAGAATGTTCCCATGACAAAATCTATCAAAAAACCGTGGGGATCATACTTTGTCCTAAATAAATCAAAAGATTTTTTAATAAAGAAAATTATAGTTAAACCAGAGGGTGTTTTATCCTACCAATCTCACAATTTTAGATCGGAACATTGGATTATTATCGAGGGTAAAGCAACTGTTATTATCAATAACCGCACATTTTATAAGTCAGAAAATGAAAATATATTTATACCAAAAAAATCAAAACATAGAGTATTAAATGAGAGTTCTAAAAAGAAATTAGTTTTAATTGAGGTTCAAACAGGAAGTAAATTTTTAGAAACAGACATTAAAAGATATTCAGATATTTATGGTAGAAAAAATTGAAAATACTAGCTGAAATTTCTGTTGGAGAACTGTTTGATAAAATTACTATATTAAATATTAAACTAAAAAAAATTAACGATCCTGAAAAATTGAAAAATATTAGAACAGAATTAGATATTTTAATAGAGCAAAGTAATAAAATTATCTTAGACAATAAAGAGACTCTAAATAAAAATGTTCAAAAACTTCAGGAAATAAATGAAAAGCTATGGGACATAGAAAATATTAAAAGAGAGTGTGAAGCCAATAAAGACTTTGGTGAGAGTTTTATTAAAATTTCAAGAGATGTTCACTTTAAAAATGATATTAGAGCTTCTATAAAAAAAGAGATTAATCTTTTATCTGACTCAAAGATAACTGAAGAAAAAGAGTATTCTAAGTATTAACTTTATTTAAACTGATTAATTTTGACTTAATTTTAGACCTTCCGTTAAGAAAGCTTAATTCTAGTAAAACAACTATTCCTTTGATTTTAGCTTTTGTTTTATTGATTAATTTCATTGAAGCTCGGATAGTTCCGCTTGTAGCAAAAATATCATCAATAATTACAACTTTGTCAGAACTTTTTATCATATCGCTTTGTATTTCTAACTGATTAGAACCATATTCAAGTTTGTAGCTTGTAGCATATGTTTTTCCTGGAAGTTTCCCTTTCTTTCTTATCATGACTAATTTTTTTTTTAATTTGTAAGCTACAGCTGAGGCAAATATAAACCCTCTTGAGTCTATTCCAACTACAGTACTTGCATTTAATTTAACTACCTCCTTGGACATTAAGTCTACTACATTATTAAATACTTTGGGGTTTGATAAGATTGTTGAGATATCATAAAAAGCGATACCTTTTTTTGGAAAGTCTTTTATAATTCGAATACTTTTTAAACTATCTGTCATGAAAAGAACAATTAAATCAGTATTTAATAAAAAAAACAAAAAAAAAATTATTTGTTTAACATCATATAGCTACAACTTTACAAAAATTATTGATGATTTAGTTGACGTGGTACTGGTTGGCGACTCTATGGGTAATGTTCTTTATGGCATGGATACTACTAGATCTGTAGATGATCAAACAATGGTTAATCATGCAACCGCTGTAAAAAAAGGTGCAGATAAATCCTTAGTATTTTTTGATCTCCCATATAATAGAGATTTTAGTGAATCCACAACAGTCAAACGGGTTTTAAGCATTATGCAAAAGACATCTTGTGACGGTGTAAAAATTGAGGGAAATACTGAATTAAAAGATGTTATAAAGTATTTAAGCAAAAAAAAAGTTCCAGTAATGGCACATTTAGGTTTACAGCCACAGAAATTTAGCTCTTCTAAAAAATTTAAAATATATGGAAAAGATAAAAGGGACTTAGATAATATAATTTCTGACTCATTGTGTTTAGAAAAGTCGGGAGCTGTATCTATATTGTTGGAGGGAATGCTAACGAATACTGCAAAAGAGGTCACTAAGACATTATCTATACCCACAATAGGAATTGGTGCCTCTGAGTATTGTGATGGTCAAATACTGGTGTCTGAGGATATGTTAGGAATCTTTAGAGATAATCATCCTAAATTTGTAAAAAAATATGCTGATTTATCCAAAAATATCAGGGTTGCTGTAAAGAAATATTCTAATGAAGTGAAAAATAACAAATTCCCAAATAAAAAGTTTAGGTATGATTAATGGGTTCTATTGATAGAACTGCTTAACAAATCCACAAAAAGCTCTTTTTGATAGCCTTTAAAAGAGGATAATATTTTCAAAGATTGACTATTATATTTCTGAGAGAAGTTTTTGATGTCATCTTTAATTTTATATTTTTCCATTAATTTCATTAGTTCAATATAATCACTTTTAGACCTTTTAATTTTATTAAAAATATTTTTTGTAAAACGAATTTCATTTATTGAAGATTTTTTTAAAAGTAAAATGATTGGCAAAGTAATTTTTCCCTCATAAAAATCTTTACCATTCTCCTTCCCAGTTACCTTTTCGCCAAAATAATCAAGATAATCATCCATGATTTGAAAGATAATACCAAAATACAAACCTAACTTATTTAAATTTGAAATTATTCTTGAATTTTTACCAGATAAAATAGCAGGTATCTTCATTGCGGCAGCAAATAATTCAGCAGTTTTTAAAGATATGATTTCAATATATTCCTTTTCAGATATTTGAGTATTATTCTCATGTGTTAATTGCATAAACTCACCCTCAGAAATTTTACTACTTACTTGCGAAAGTGAAGCCATCGCTTCTAAAGATTTAGCTTTTGTCATTAATTGAAATGATTTTGAAAATAAAAAATCCCCAAATAAAACACTAAACTTATTATTCCATATCGAATTAACACTCTTTTGCCCACGTCTTATTTTACCCTCATCTATCACATCGTCATGAAGTAGGGTTGCCCCATGTATAAATTCAATTGCAGTAGACATATAAATATCACTTGATATTTTTGAATAATTTTTATTAATCATTTTACTTGATAATAAACATAATACTGGCCGTAATTGTTTGCCTCTTTTTTTAAAGAAATAATTTCCTAACTTTGGGATAATTGTGACACTACTTGATAAAAATTTATCAAGTTCATTATTGGTTTTAACTAACTTTACATTAATTTCTTTATGAATTAATTTAATAGTTTGTTCAAAATTATTTTTTTTCATCTGCTATGAATTTATACTCTAGGGATTATCTACTAGATGGTAAAATTGTATACTATCAATTAAAAAAGGGTTATAGGAGTGGAATTGAGCCAATTATTTTAGCTGCCCACTGCAAAAAAAAATATAATAAAATATTAGATATGGGATCAGGATGTGGATCAATATCACTAATAGTTGCCTATAGAAATCCTGAGTCAGAAGTTATTGGCTTTGAGAAAAATAAAATCCACCATCAAGTTGCAACTTTAAATCATAAAGAAAATAATTTAGAAAATTTAAAATTCAAGATACAAGACAATTGTATCTTTGATCCTTATTATGAAAACCACTTTGACTTAATTTTGTCTAATCCACCTTTTTATTTTGCAAATAAAGTTATTCAGTCACAAGACCCCTCAATAATCACATCAAAGTACATATCTGAGTCAGATTTAGAAAAATGGTTGAATAATATAATCTTATATTTAAAAACAGATGGATCCGCATTTATAATAAATAGATATGAAAATACTGAATTTATGTTAGATATGTTCAAAAATTTTAATTTAGAAGTGACAACAACCCCTTTATTATCTTTTAAAGACTCAAAACCTAAAAATGTTCTCTTAAAAATCACTAAAAGTAATTATTTTATAGAGAAAACATTAAATGCAATTATAATCCACGATGATTTGTCAAATTATTCTAAAGATATAGAAAATTGGTTTAAATAATGTTTAGTCCACAAAAAACAATAGTTTCAATTGACCTAAAGGGAATGATTGCATCTGGAAGTAGAGCGCCACTGAATATGGATAATTTGAATGGGCTATTTTCAAAATTAATAAAAATGAAATTTCATGCACTTTCGATTGTTATAAACTCACCTGGAGGTTCGCCTGTACAATCATCATTGATAGCTCAAAAAATAAGAGAAATTTCAGCTAAGAAAAAAGTTAAATGCTACTGTTTTGTTGAAGATGTTGCAGCTTCTGGAGGATATTGGCTCGCATGTGCCGCTGATGAAATTTATGCAGACGTTAATTCAATAGTTGGTTCAATAGGAGTTATTTCCGGTGGGTTTGGATTTACTGATTTAATAAAAAAGATTGGAGTAGAGAGAAGAATATTTACTGCAGGGGAGAATAAAAGTTTTTTAGATCCATTTCAAAAAGTAAATAAAAAAGACGAAGATAAATTAATTAAACTTCAAAAATTAATACACCAAAACTTTATTGATTGGGTTTCTTCTAGAAGAAAGAAGAAACTTAATGATAAAAATCAAAAAATAATATTTTCAGGATCTTTTTGGTTAGCCAATGAGGCAAAAGATTTAGGTTTAATTGATGGAATTACATCTGAGTCAGCTTTTTTTAGAAGTAAATTTGGTGAAAAGACAAAAATAAAGAAAATCAAACAACCAAAGTCCTTAAAACAAAAGCTAGGACTAGGTATTAATTCTTTTAACAGTGAAGATTTAATTACTAAAGCAAAAGAAGAACTTCTTTTTAATAAATTTGGTATCTGATAAATGACCGCAGATAATATGGAAGATCTAGTATCCTTATGTAAAAGAAGAGGTTTCATTTTCCCATCTAATGACATTTATGGAGGCATGAAAGGCCTATATGACTTTGGGCCTATGGGCGTAGAGCTTAAACTAAATTTAAAATCAGCATGGTGGAAATCAATGGTCTATGAAAGAGACGACGTTGAAGGACTGGACTCTACTATTTTAACGTCACCAACTGTTTTGAAATATTCTGGTCATGAGGATACATTCTCTGATCCATTAGTTGATTGCAAGGTTTGCAAGGCAAGATTTAGAGCAGACCAATTAGAAAATAGTGAGTGTCCTAGAGGTGGGTCCTTAACTAACTGTAAATCTAAGGATTTAACTGAAGCGAGGCCATTTAATTTAATGTTCAAAACTGCAATAGGACCAGTTGATGATGGTAGCTCATTTGCATATTTAAGACCTGAGACAGCTCAACAGATTTTTGTAAACTTCAAAAATGTTGTTGACTCAACTAGTAGAGTGCCTCCTTTTGGTATAGCTCAAATTGGAAAAGCATTTAGAAATGAAATTACACCAAGAAACTTTATTTTTAGGGTTAGAGAGTTTGAACAAATGGAGCTTGAGTATTTTGTCAAACCTGGTTCTGATGAAGATTGGCATAAATATTGGTTAGATAAACGCTTAAAATGGTGGGCTAAACAAGGAGTCAAATCAGAAAAATTAAAATTACTTGAGGTAGAGAAAAAAGATTTATCTCACTATTCAAAAGCTACATTCGACATTATGTACGACTTCCCCCATGGTCTTGAAGAACTTGAGGGTATTGCTAATAGAACTGATTTTGACTTAGGATCTCACTCTAAAAATCAAAAAGATTTTAATATTAAAGCTAATATTCAAGAAAATAATAACTCTACAACAAAATTAGCTATTCAAGATTTAGAAAATAAAGAATGGTTTATACCTTTTGTTATAGAACCTTCTGCAGGAGTAGAGAGAGGTGTTTTGGCTGTTTTGAATGAGGCTTATACTATTGAGGAAGCTAACAAAAGAACTTTGCTTAAGCTTAAACCTCATTTATCACCAATCAAAGCAGCTGTAATCCCACTAAAAAGAAATAACTCTGATTTGGTTAAAATTGCTAATAATGTTAAATCAGAACTTCAATCACTTGGTTTAGGAAGAGTTATGGTTGAAAATACTGGAAATATTGGCAAAAATTATCGTAGACATGATGAAATAGGAACGCCTTTATGTATCACGATTGATTTTGAGACTCTTGAAAATCAGACAGTTACAATTCGTGACAGAGATACAATGAAACAAGAAAAAGTATCTTTATCTGAAGTGGCAAACTATTACTCTAAATATTTTAAGTAATTTATTTTTTAAGAAAAATGGGTTCTCTTAAAATAAAATAATTATTTAATTGAAATAATATTTCAGAATTATTGGGGAGATTTTGTGGTTTTTTCTCAAATACTTTGACTGTTACTTTTTTTTTATTTAGTTGTCGATGCTTTATTCTTGAAACTACCTCTTGCCCTACAAAGCATCCCTTTGAATAATCCACTAATTCATCATTGATTTCTGATGGGAGCAAAGAGGAATGTTTAAGGAGGTTAGCATCAATATTACCAGAAGATAGTTGATTTAAGATATATTTTTCGTCGTATTCTGTAGCGTCAATATTTTCAATATGAAGATTTACATCAGATAATGATGCATATTTTTTTAAATAAGTGGCTAAATCATTTTGATCATTAGTACAAACCAAATCATAAGATTCATTTGAATTAGTAATTATTATTTCATATAGAATCTTCCCTTGAGGGGTAAGTATATAACTAAACAACTCTTCCTCTAATTTATTCAAGTCGTTGGTAATAATATTTTGTAAAAAATCAAATCTTTCTGATCCAGATACTTTAATTTTTATTGGATTAAGTGTTTCAATTTGCATGTAATATATTATCTATATGTATATATATGCATTTATTATTTATTTCTTCAAATAGAATAGGTGACTCACTAATAAACCTCCAAGTCCTAAATAATTATATACGAAAAAATAAGAAAAATATTGAAGTAACATTAGTTTCCGGTTCTTTGCCAATGCCAATCTATGATGATTATTCTATGATTTCTAAAAGGGTAATATTAACCAAGCAAAAATATAATTTACATTGGATTAAACTGTATAAAGAGCTCTCTGCATTCAGATATGATGAAATAGTAGATTTTAGATCTTCTCTTATTGGTTATTTCTTAAGAGTAAAAAAAAGAAATATATTTAGAATGAAAAAATCTAAAAATATATATGAACAGATTCATCATAAATTTGACACAGATTTAAAAAAAGACTTTAAAATATTAACAGATCGAGTACGAAATATTTTCCCAAATTCAAATTACGCATGTATAGCCCCTTTTACAAATTGGGCTCCTAAAGAGTGGCCTACCGAACAATATGTAAATATTGCTAAATATTTAATAGATAAAGGAATAGATAAAATATTTATTTTAGGATCAGAAGAAGAGAGTTCGAAATTTCATCATTTTGAGTCAGTACTGGGTAATAAGGTAATTAATAGATGTGGGAAGCAACATATTCTCAATGATTATGGTTTATTACAAAAATCTAGACTTTTTATTGGCAATGACTCTTCCATGATGCATATGGCCGCTTTAAGTAAAACTCCAACTTTAGGACTTTTCGGTCCAACTAATGATAATATATATTTTCCAGAAATCTTTGATCATTGTCACTTAGTTAGGTCAACAGAGTCCTTTGAAAGTCTTGTGAGTAAAACTCAAAACTATACTTTAAATAATTGTTTAATGAATGATGTGTCTTATAATCAGGTGATTGAAAAAGTAAATTATATATTAAATGCTCAAAATTTTTAGGCCTTGTGATTTTCATGTTCACTTAAGAGAAGGACAAATTTTAAAACATATTTTAAAAGAAAATAATAAAAATTTTCAAAAAATTTTAGTTATGCCAAATTTAGCAAAACCGATAACTAATGAAAAAATTTTATCTAAATACAGAGCATTAGTCTTAAAAAATAATAAAAATACTGAAATACTTTTTACTATCTATTTAAATCAAGATTGTAAGATTTCAGATTTAAGAGATATGATAAAAAATAATCTGTTTTTTGCAGCTAAATTATATCCCCTTCATGCTACTACTAATTCCTCTTCAGGAGTAAAAGATATAAAAAAAATGTCAAAATACTTTGAGTTTCTGGAAAAAAATAAAATTCCATTATGTTTACATGGAGAACATATCCACAAAGATGACGATCCTTATGAACGTGAAAAGAAATTTCTTGAGTATGAGTTATCTTGGCTTGTAAAAAATTTTAAAAGTCTAAAAATAACTTTAGAACACATAACTACTAAAGATTCCGTAGATTTTGTAAAATCAAATAATAACATAGCTGCTTCTATAACAACCCATCATTTATTAGAAAACACAAATACTTTTCTTGGAGACTATTTAAAACCAGAGTTATTTTGCAAACCTATTATTAAAAGTACAAAACACCAGAAATCATTACTTAGTGCTGCTTTATCTGGTAATTCGAAGTTTTTCTTCGGCTCTGACTCTGCTCCTCATCTTAGAAATTATAAATTTACTGAAAGTTGTTGTGCGGGGGTTTATTCAACTAAATATTCAGTATCCAATATATTGGAACTTTTCTATTCCTCAAAAAAAACTAATAATTTAAATAAATTTCTAACAATCAATGGATGCAAGCATTACAATCTTAAATTCGATAAAAAACTAATTTCATATGTGAGACAAAAAGATTTTAAATTTCAAAAATATTCAAAATTTAAAAATGATAGTTTAATTAACTATAACCACTTTAAAAATTGCTGGATAAAAAATTAACCCAATAATTTTGTTAAATGGCCCATTTTCCTGCCATTTTTTGATTCCTTTTTATAATAATCATGAAAATATTCATCTTTTTTGAATTCTTTATCACGATAATTATAAATATCCTCTCCAAGAATATTTGTCATTTCAGATTTATACCTTAGTATCGGCTTTATTTTTTCAAGATCGCATACAGATCTGAGGTGGGACTCAAACTGACTTACATTATATGACTCAATAGTTAAATGCCCTGAGTTGTGCACTCTAGGCGCTATTTCATTTAATAATAATTCATTTTTATCTGTAATAAAAAACTCTAAACAGAAAGTGCCCACATAACTTATTTTTTTGGCAAAATTAACAGCGTGGTTTTTTGCCTCCTCAACAATTGATTGATTTGAATTTGCTGGTGAAAATGATTTGAAAAGAATTTGATCTTTGTGAACATTTTCTATCGGTTGATAGGTAAAAATTGTTCCATCTTGATATCTTACAGCGATAATAGAAATTTCTTGTTGTAAGTTTATTTTCTTTTCTAAGATATAATCATTTTTAGGTATATCAGGTATTTCCATTGCACTATTAACCACATACTGTCCTTTACCATCATATCCAAGCTTGCGAGTTTTTAATATTGCTGGAAAGAAATCCATATTAACTGATTTTAAATCCTCTATATCTTTGATTTCAATATATGGAACTGTGGGAATATTAATTTTATTTACGTAATTTTTTTCAGTTAAACGGTCCTGAATAATTTTATTAATTTGGGAACTAGGAGATACCGTTATTTTATTTTCTATATACGACAAAGTCTTAAATGGGATATTCTCAAACTCATAAGTAACAAAATCACACCCTTCAATAAAAGTGTCTATTTCATCAAAATCATCATATTGTTTAATAGCATAATTATTTGCATATTTAATTGCTGGGGAGTCATTAGAGTCGGTGTAAATAAACGTTTGGATACTCAATTTTTTAGCTACTTGACATAACATCATACCAAGTTGACCTCCACCTAATATACCAATGATCATTACTTAGGTGTCTTTTTGATTTTTTTTGTTTGAGCCAGTCTCCATTTAATCAATTGATTTTCAACTTTAGAGTCGTAATTACTAATAATTGAAGCTGCATATAAAGCAGCATTTTTTGCTCCATTTTCACCAATTGCAACAGTTCCTACAGGAACTCCAAAAGGCATTTGTGCTATAGAAAGCAAACTATCTAATCCTTTTAATGTTTTTGATTCAATGGGAACACCAATTACTGGGATGTGAGTTATAGCTGCGATCATACCAGGTAAATGAGCCGCGCCGCCAGCACCAGCAATTATTATCTTAATACCTTTGTCGTAAGCTTGTTCTGCATATTCATATAACCTTTTTGGGGTTCGGTGTGCAGAAACTATTTTTTTTTCGTGACTAATCTTTAATTTTTTTAATACAGTGCTTGTATGTTTAAGAGTTGACCAGTCACTTTGGCTGCCCATTACGATTGAAATTTTAGGATTAGATAGTTTCATTTTTTTGAAAATTTTTTCTCAGTAATTTTAAAATAAAATTTATAGGGTAATAGTTTACCAAATTTCATTAGAGAATTAAAAGGAAAAGGAAATGTAATCTCGAAGCCTTTTTTATATATTTTATTAAAAATTATCTCAGCTGCCTTATTGGGGGACATTAAATAAGGCATTTTGAATGTATTTACTTTTGTGGCAGGAGTCTTTACAAATCCTGGGCATATTAATTTTACATTTAATCCATTATAAATTTCAGATTTCATAGACTCTGCTAAATTTATTAATGCCGCCTTTGAGGGTCCATATAAAATAGACTTTGGAAGACCTTTATATCCTGCAGTTGATGACATTAATGCTATAGTATTTTTTGAGTCGAGTTTAAAATTCTTTCTTATCAATTCTAAAGATAAATAAACACTAAGAACATTAGTATTAAAAGTTAGTTTGGCATTTTCAAAATTAAAATCATTAAAACTGTCAGGTACATAAATTCCTGCATTTAAGATAAATGTGTTTATGTTCCTATTTTTCTTAAATACCTCTTCAATTACTGATTTACTCGAGTCAAAATCTGCTAAATCTGTTTTTATAAACTCAAATTTAGTATTATTTAATGTTGTGGGAGGTATCTTCGTATTATCCCTAGCTAAGCCTATAACACTCCAGCCCTGTTTAAGATATTCCTCACAAAGCGCATAGCCAATCCCACTGCTTGCGCCGGTTATAAAAACTTTGCTATCTTGTGTATTCGCTGATGAATTTTTTTGCATTAGAAATATGAGTACTAATTTTAGATTTGTCCATTTTATTTACAGTATAGTACATCATAGAGAGCCTCTGGTTAGTCTTAAAATAATTTTTATTTTTATATATAAAATTCCAGTATAAACCATCCAGTGTTTGAGTCCAATCACCTCGACTATAATTACTCATTTTCAATAAGTAATTCGATCCACATAAATAAGGTTTTGTTGCAAATATTCCTCCATCACTAAACATTCCCATTCCATAAACATTTGGTGTCATCACCCAATCTGAGGAGTCGATAAATGTCTCCATAAACCATTTATAGACCTCTGAAGGTTTAAGACCTGATAAGTTCATTATATTACTAATTACCATTAGTCTTGGAATATGATGAACGTATCCACTTTTATTTAAATTAGATATCATGTCATTTAAAATTGGAATATTAGTTGTCCCTTCATACCAATGCTTTGTTAATTTTCTAGTATTTCCAAAAAAATTGCCTTTACTAAAATCTTTATAATAATAGATATTTAGGTACCTCATGAATTCTCTCCACCCAAAGATTTGTCTTATAAATCCTTCATAATTGTTGATACCAACTTTACTATAGGAAATTAAATTTAATCGATCTAATACGTCTTTTGGAGTTAATAAACCCATGTTTAATGGAGCGCTAATTAAACTATGGTTTATATAAGGATCATTAATTCTTATAAAATCTTCATAATGGCCAAAATTTTCTAGTTTCTCATTAATGAAATTATCAAGAACTTTAGATGAGTCTTTAAAATTCATAGGAAATATTATTTTTTTTTCTAAAATTCCAAAATGGTTTGCAAAAAACTTATTAATTAATTTCTTAATATCTTCGTAATGTTTCGACTCAAACATATAAGATTTAGGACTCTCATATTCTTTTGGGACTCTTTTTCTATTATCTTCATCAAAACTCCATTTATCTCCAATAGGCCTGTTGTCTTTAACAAATATTTCAAAAGTTTTTCTAACATTGCTGTAAAAATTAGCTAACTGAGGTTTTTTGGTCGTAACCATGCCCCGATAGTCAGACCTACTTACAAGAAACATAGGTGATTTATGAAAGGTTAATTTAATTTTGTTATTTTTACAAAATTGTTCAAATTTTTTTCTAAATTCTAAGTCCTCTATCTCAAAAATATTAATTTTAAAAATATTTTTAGATACCAAGAAGCTTTTTAAGCCTTCAAAATAGTCCTTAAAATTAGAAATATTTTTGTCAAGTGAGATATAATTTACTTTGAAATTATTTTTTTTTAAATAGTCCCTATATTCTCTCATAGAGGCTAGAAAATAATAAATTTTTTGTTTGTGATGCTTAAAATAGCTACAAAGACCAAGATCCTCTTGAATAAAAAATTCACATGAATTTTTAAAATCTTTTAAATTCTTTTTTTCAAACAGCTGATTTCCAAGAACTACAAAGCACTCTTTCATTCAGGTTTAATTATCTTGTAATTAGGGTAGATCTACCACCATCAACTTGAAAATTTTGACCTGTTATCCATGATGATTTTTCAGATATTAGGAAAGAAGCTAAGTTTCCTATATCATCTCCCGTACCAAGTCTTGACATTGGATGAAGTTTGCCTATTCCCTCAGCAACTTTTTCATTTGATACCATAAAATTTGACATTTTAGATACAGATAGACTAGGAGATATTGTATTAAATCTTATCTTAGGTGCATAATCAGCAGCTAAAGAATTTGACAAACCTATCAAGGCACTTTTAGCTGAAGCTATTGCAGTATGGTTTTTAAATCCCCTTACAGCAGCAATTGAAGAAAAAAACACGACAGAGGATGACTCAGACATTTTACCTATACTGTGGTTTAAAAAATGTACGATATTATAAAAGTTTTCATCCATAATTTTTTTAAAATCATCTAAACTTGTACTAGAAAAAGGTTTAAGGTTTATAGAACCAATTGCAAAAACAATGCCAGAGATTTGGTAATCAATATTTTTAATAAAATTTTCTGTCTCAGAAAAATCGTTTATATCCAATATATTTTTTTCAAAACTACCTTCAACGTCACCATCAAAAGCGCTTCTTGATAGAAGGACTAATTCATTATTATCTTTTAGATTTGCAATACAAGATTTACCTACAGAACCGTTAGCTCCTATAATTAGAATTTTATTCATAGCTTTTTATACCAAATCAGACTCTAATTAGATTTAATTCTTAATGATTTTTAAACTATAACATGTCGTAAAAACAAATAGTAAAGTCCCAATTATTTGATGAATAGAGCCTAAAGAAACTTGAACATTACTTAAAACAACAAAAACTCCTATAAATAGCTGAATGAAAACTAAAGAAATTATTAATAGAAGATGTAATTTTTGATATTTATTACTAATTTCTTTAAGGTGCCTTAAACCCAAATAAAGTATTGTAATGAACGATAAGTAAGCTAAAGCTCTATGAAAAAAATGTATAAAGACACTATTGTCAAAAAAACCAAATAATCGATCATCCAAGAAAAGCAAATTTTCAGGTATATAACTATCTCCCATTTTAGGCCAGGTGTTAAATGATTTACCTGCATCTAGACCTGCCATAAATGCCCCATAAATTACTGTGAAAAAAATTATTAAATTAAAAAAAATAAAAATTGATTTATGGGAACTAAACTTACTTTCGTAACTACCAATGTTAAGTCTTTTAATAAACAAAAAAGCAATAAAGGAGAGAATTATTTGGGCGATGATCAAATGAACTGCCAGTCTAATATGACTTACATAGGGGTTCATATCTAAACCACTTTTTACCATCCACCAACCTATTAAACCTTGAGAGCCTCCAAGAAAAAGAAGAAACAAATATGATAGCAACTCTTCTTTAGAGAAGTATTTCTTCAAAGCGAAGACAACAAAAGGAACTATAAAAATAATACCTATAATTCTTCCAAGAACTCTATGCCCATATTCCCACCAAAAGATATATTTAAATTCTGATAGTGTCATATTTACGTTTTTAATTTGATATTCTGGATATTGTTTGTAGTCGTCAAAAACTTTTAACCAATCTCCATCAGACAGCGGAGGTATTGTTCCCACAAATAATTTCCAATCGACCATGGACAACCCTGATTCTGTAAGTCTTGTAAGCCCTCCCACAATAATCATTAATAAGATTATTGTCATAAGGCTTACCAACCATATCTTGATTTGAAAACTCTCAGTTTTATACATCTAATCTAAACTTATAATTTTTTAGAATATATTTAGTATATTAATTTTAGTCGCATTCAGCCTATCGAACTGATAGACCTAATAGTCTAAAATACTGTAAATTTCAAATGTCATACCATATCAACGTTATAGATCATGATGGTTCTCCTCATAAAATTGAGGCAACAATTGGATTTTCAATTATGGAAATTATCAGAGATGCTGGTTTAGATATCGAAGCAATATGTGGTGGTTGTTGTGCATGTGCCACTTGTCATTGTTATGTTGAGGATAAATGGTTAGAAAAGATATCAAAAGCTGATGATGACGAAGAATCTATGCTTGACCAGGCAATGGATATTAAAAAAAATTCGAGACTTTCATGTCAAATCCCATTTACAGAAGAGCTCAATGGTATTACTTTAACTTTAGCACCTAAATTTTGACTAATTATAACTCATATAAATCTTGGCCTTTTAATGAAGCTAAAAAAATTGTTAAAAGATTTGGTGAAAATAATACCAAAGATAAAATTATTTTTGAAACTGGCTATGGTCCATCAGGTTTACCACACATAGGCACCTTTGGAGAAGTTTTGAGGACTAATATGGTTCGGTTTTGCTATGAAAAACTAACTGGTAAACAAACTGATCTTATAGCTTTTTCTGATGACATGGACGGTTTTAGAAAAGTTCCTGATAATATTCCAAATAAAGAGAAATTATCTAAGTATCTAGATTATCCTTTAACATCTGTGCCAGATCCTTTTGATGAGTTTAATAGTTTTGGTGAGCACAATAATTCCAAGCTTAAAGAATTTCTGAATAGATTTAATTTGCCCTTTACATTTCAAAGCTCAACCGATGCATACAAATCAGGTTTATTTAATGACACAATAAAAAAAATTATAAAAAATTATGATGAAATAAAAAATGTTGTACTCCCAACTCTTGGTGAAGAAAGAAGAAAATCTTATAGCCCATTTTTTCCTATCAATGAAAAAACTGGAAAAATTTTGCAAGTTCCTATTGAAGAAGTAAATTATGATGATTTTACTGTTTCTTACTACGAGGATGGGGAATTAAAATCTAAATCAGTTCTCGATGGAAATTGCAAACTTCAGTGGAAAGTTGATTGGGCCATGAGATGGGCTGCTTTTGGTGTGGACTATGAAATGTGCGGAAAAGATTTAACAGATAGCTATAGCTTATCCTCAAAGATATGCAGGATTATCGGCTCAAAACCTCCAGAAAATTTAATTTATGAGTTATTTCTTGATGAAAATGCTGAAAAAATTAGTAAATCAAAAGGCAATGGAATAAGTATCGACGACTGGCTAAAATACTCCATCGAAGAGAGCCTGTCTATGTATATGTATCAAAGACCCACTACAGCTAAGAAACTTTTCTTTGATGTTATTCCTAAAAATACTGACGAATATTTATCCCATGTTAACAAGTTTAACAGTGAGGACCAAAATGCAGATAATCCTGCATGGCATATTCATAAATCAGTCAATCCCCTTTATAGTTCAAAAATAAATTACAGTTTAATTTTAAATGTCATATCTGTTTGTAAATCTGAAGATCCTAGTGTGATATTTGGTTTAATTAAAAATTATGAAAGAAATTTTAGTGAAGTTGAAGAGGATCTTATAAAAAGAATGATTGATTGTGGTATAAATTATTTTAAAGATTTTATTCAGCCAAATTTAAAGTTTAAAATTCCAAATTCAGAGGAATTAATTATACTTAAAGAAGTTGTGAAAAAATTAAAAGAGGTAGAACCATCTGCAGATGCAGATGAATTTCAAACTGTAATCTTTAGTGTTGGTAAAAATTCTATTTATAAAGAAAATATAAGAGAATTTTTTAAACTAATTTATCTAGTTGTTTTTGGACAAGAAAATGGTCCTAGATTAGGCTCATTTACAAAAATATATACAAAAGACAAAACTCTAGAGTTATTTAACTCTAAGCTTAATGTATAGTATAGCTCACCGTATCTTAAAAAAACTCGATCCTGAATTGTCTCATAACCTCTCTATTAAAGCTCTAAAGTTAGGTATTTACCCAAAGATAGCCTATAAAAATACTGAAATACTAGAGCAAACTATATGGGGGAGAACTTTTAAAACCCCAATTGGCCTATCTGCAGGTTTTGATAAAAATGCAGAAGTAATCAATCCTATATTGAATTTAGGATTTAGTTTTACAGAGTTGGGTACGGTGACACCTTTGCCTCAAAAGGGAAACACAAAACCAAGAATTCATAGATTCCCAGCACAAAAAGCACTCATAAACTCTCTGGGTTTTAATAATAAAGGCATGGATGTTTTTGAAAGAAATATTAACAACTCTAATTTAAAAGAAAATTTTCAAGATAAAATTATTGGAATTAATATTGGTAATAATAAAGATACTATTGAAATATTAGATGATCTTAAAAAACTTTTCGACAAACTATATAGACTAGGAGATTATATTGTAGTAAACCTGTCTTCTCCTAATACACCTGGTCTAAGGGATAATCTTAAATCTCAAAACTTTGAGAAGATCGTTACAACTATTCACAAATTCAGAGATCAAAATAATTCAAAAATACCAATTTTATTTAAAATTTCACCAGACATTTCAGATCAGGATAAGAAAGATATTTCACTAATTTCTCTAGCAAATGATGTGGATGGGCTGATATTAACAAATACCACAATTAATAAATCCATGGTTAATGAGAAACTAGAGGGAGGGGTTAGTGGTAGACCATTATTCCTTAAATCAAATGAATTAATTAGAGATTTCTATACTCTTACCTCTGGAAAAATAAAAATTATTGGTGTAGGAGGTATTTTTGATGCCAATGATATTTTAACAAAAATGAAATTAGGTGCCTCTCTAATTCAAATTTATACCAGTTTTACCTACGAAGGACCTTATCATGTAAAAAAAATGACTTTAGATTTAATTAATTTAATACAGCAACAAGGTTTTAGAAGTATTTCTGAGGTAATTGGTCAATACTCTTGAAAAAAATATCATCCTTCAAAAAAGTAATTAATAATTACGACTATTTTTTATTTGACCAGTGGGGTGTTCTACATAATGGTTATAAAAAATTTTTAGAAGCAGAAAAATGTTTAGAGTTTTTAAAACTTAAAAATAAAAAAATAATTCTTATTTCTAATTCTGCTAATCCCTCGCTTCAATCTGAGGTCAATCTAAAAAGATTAGGCTATAGTGAAAAGTTATTTGATTATTGTGTTACGAGTGGACAAATTGCTTTAAATAATATTAATAAAGATATCTATAAAAAATATGGAAGAAAATGTTTTCCCTTAGAGCTATCTAGAGAGAAAATCAAATATTTTGATCTTGATTGCACTAAAAATATTGAGAAAGCTAATTTTGCTATGATTGCAGATTTAAAAGATGGTTTATCTATTTTAGATTTTGCTGAATATTTGGACAAAATCTTTAAATATAAACTTCCTCTTTTATGCGCAAATCCAGATTATTTTGTGCATAACAATAATACTCTTTCTATGTGTGGAGGGACAGTAGCTCAGCTTTACTTTGATTTAGGTGGAACTGTATTTAGGTATGGTAAACCATACAAACCAATATACGAGGACATTGTTAAACGAATGAGTATTAAAAATAAAAAAAAAGTATTGGTGATCGGAGACTCATTGTGGCACGACATAGCCGGAGGCAGAAAAATGAAATTTGACACACTTTGGATTGAAAACGGGGTTCATAAACCTCAGTTGACAAAAAAAGATGATATTAATCAGCTTTTAAATGAGTTTACACCAAAATACTCAATGAGTGAGCTAAAACTTTAAGAAACTATTATTGTAAAAAAGGAACTTTTATAATATAAACTCACATCATGTCTAGATCTTGCGATATTACTGGAAAAAAACACCAAACCGGCCATAACGTAAGCCATTCTAATATCAAATCAAAAAGGCGATTTATGGTTAACTTGAATAGTGTTACTCTATTCAGCGAGTCTCTAAAAAGAAAATTTAGAATGAGAATAGCCTCATCAACTCTCAGAACAATTGATAAACATGGTGGTTTAGATCAATATCTAAACAAAACAAGTACTCGATCTTTAACTGACAAAGCAATAAAAATTAAAAAACAAATCGAAAAAAATGTTAGCCAAAAAGCTAGCTAAATGTTCCAAGAATTATTTTTAAACTTATCCAATAATTTAAATAACACATCAGTTGTTATGATTTGGATGTTCCAAATTATGTTTTGCTATTTTTCAATTTTATTTTCACTTAAGTTTTTTGGAAAAACAGGTATCTATGTTTACGTAGCGATAGCAATAATACTAGCAAATATTCAAGTTCTAAAAGTTGTAGATTTTCCTTTCTTCCCTGAGCCTATGGCATTAGGAACGGTACTTTTTATTTCAATTTTCCTTTGTACTGACATTCTAAATGAATATTTCGATAAAAAATCTGCAACAAAATGTATTTATCTTGGTATTGCAGCTTATTTATTTTCAACAGTGCTGATGTTTCTTACAATATCTATGACACCTATTAATCCGGATACATATCCTGCATGGTCTTGGAGCTATGATATGCATGAATCAATTAAGACAATTTTTCTTCCACAATTTCCTATAATAGTAGGAAGTATTTGTGCATTTTTTATTAGTCAGAAAATTGATATTTTTATATTTTCCTATTTAAAAAATAAAAATACCAACCTTTGGTTTAGAAATAATGCATCCACAATAGTTTCTCAATTTATTGATAATATTATATTCAGTGTTCTTGCATTTAATATTTTAACTTCAAATCCTGTGCCTTTGTTTGACCTAATTATTTCTTATGGCTTAGGTATTTATTTTCTGAGAATTTTATTAAGTCTGTTTGATACAATTTTTATATATTTAGCAAAGAATTTCCTACCTTCTAAACTTGACTAATTTTTTTCAAGTAAAAAAAAAGTCTCAATTATCTAATGCTCGACTTGGATTAATTACCACTGCACATGGTAAAATAAATACCCCAGCTTTTATTTTCTGTGGTACTAAAGCAACTGTTAAATCTGTATTACCTTCGCAATTAAAATTAGCGAGCACGCAAATTATTCTCTCAAATACATACCATTTAATGCTTCAACCGGGTCCAGAGATAATTTCAAAAGAAGGTGGTCTGCAGAATTTTACTCATTGGAATGGGCCCATGATGACTGACAGTGGTGGGTATCAAATTTTTTCACTAGGATATGGCTCAGTTTCAGAGGAAATAAAAGGAAAAAATAACAATACAAAAAGGAAGTCTCTTATAAAAATAACAGAAGAGGGAGCTTCTTTTAGAAATTATATTAACGGTGATAAAGTATTCCTTTCACCTGAAAGGTCTATTGAATTACAACGTGACTTTGGTGCTGATTTAATATTTGTTTTAGATGAATGCACACCTTTTAACGTTTCAAAAAAATATACAGAAAAGTCTATGTATATGAGTCATCGTTGGGCTGTAAGATGTAAAAATTCATTTGACTCAAAATTTAGAAATTGTGAACCAACTTTTGGCTCCTCTGGGAAACAATCTCTTTATGGAATAATACAAGGTGGTGTCTATGAAGATTTAAGAAAGATTGCATGTGAAGAGACTTGTTCAAAAGATTTTGATGGACTTGCAATAGGGGGCTCCTTGGGTAGTACAAAAAACCAAATGTACGATATTTTTTCTTTGTGTGAAAACTATTTGGATAAATCCAAACCAATACATATTTTAGGAATTGGAGGATTAGATGATATCTTACACGGTGTAAGTTCAGGATACGATACGTTTGATTGTGTGTCACCAACTAGAATTGCAAGACATGGTATCATGATGTCAAAACTAAGTAGTAACGGAATTAATTTAAATAATTCAAAATACAAAGATGATCATTCCAGTTTAGATGAGGATTGTGACATACAGGAAATTAATAAATTCTCAAAATCGTATTTACACCATTTATTTAAGTCTAATGAAATGTTAGGGATGATTATTTTATCAATCTATAATATTTGGTTTATGAATAAATTTTTTGAGGAAATAAGAAAATCAATAAATGAGAATAAGTTTGAAGAGTATAAGCGTAGTATTTTATCTAATTTAGTTAAATAATGATTCTATTTTCTCAAACATAATACCGCCTAACTCTTCTACATCATGAATAGTAATAGCCTTACTGTAATACTGACCAACATTGTGCCCAATACCAATTGCTAATAATTCAATATTTGATTTCTGCTCTATTGCAACAATAGTGCTTTTTAGATGTTTTTCTAAATAATTACTGTTATTCACAGATAATGTAGAGTCATCTACTGGAGCCCCATCAGATATTACAATTAAAATTTTTCTACTTTCAGGTCTCTTTGAAATCCTCGAACTAGCCCAAAGAAGTGCTTCACCATCAATATTTTCTTTTAAAAGGCCTTCTTTTAACATTAGACCTAAATTTATCTTTGATTTTTTTGAGTTTTGGTCAGCTGATTTATAAATGATATGTCTAAGATCATTAAGCCTTCCTGGATTTTTCTGCTTCCCGTTTTTGAGCCAATGCTCTCGAGTTTTCCCACCTTTCCAAGCTTTTGTAGTAAAACCAAGTATTTCAACTTTGATCTTACATTTTTCCAAAGTGGCTGCGATCATATCTGTAGTTAAAGCAGCAATCATAATTGGTTTTCCTCTCATAGATCCAGAGTTATCAATTAATAAAGTTACGGTTGTATCTTCGAATTTAATTTCCTTCTCTTTTTTAAAAGATAGTGAATTGTTTGAATTAGTTATAACTCGTGTGAGTTTAGAAGTATCTAATACGCCATCATCTAAATCAAAATTCCATGATCTATTTTGCTTAGATTGAAGTTTACGATATAGTTTATTAGCTAATCTTGATATCTGTTTTTGATACAAGTCACATTTTTCATCGAGCTGTCTTCTAAGAGCAACTAGTTCTTCATGGTCACATAGTTTAAAAGCCTCAATTATCTCATCGTATTGATTTGTTACAGTTTTATAATTTTGACTTAAGTTTCTGTAACTATCAATTGACTTAATTATATCATCAATTTGTTGGTCTGAAATTTCAATATCGACTTCTTCTCCTTGAACGCTTGATTGATCATTATCAGAGTCACTTTCAGGAGTATGCATACTATCGTCTAATTGGCTTTCTTCAGGTTTCTGAGCTTGATTTTCTTCTTGATTTTCTTGCTGATTGAAATCCTCTTCGTCTTTTCCTTCATCAAGGTTCTTATCATCTGGCTTATTTTCTTCTTCAAGGGATGGAAAAATAATTCTAAGAAGATCTACAGATAAAGATAAGTATTCTTTTTGTTCTTTTATATTTTTAGATAATTCTTGAAGTGTATTAAAAAATTCAGATAGATTGTCCTTAGACGTTATATTCTTCAGATATTTATTATTCAGTTTCCACTTTTTACCATTAACAAAATCAATAAAAAAAAGTGATAAAGTAAAGTAAAATAAATCTTTAGAGTCCTTTTGTTTTTTTAGATTTAAAATCTCTAATCTTTTTAGCCACTTATTCTCAATATTTTTAACTATGCCTTTAAAAGGTTTCGAGCCATAAGTTTCATATCGCAAACGTTCTAAAAAGATAATTTCTTCTTTAATATCAACATTTTGAGAGGTTATTTGGTTTAATTGTTTTTCATTATGGTATTTTTTTTTTAGGGCAAAGGAGTCTGCTGCACTTCGCATATCTTCATAGTTGAAAATATTTGAAATAGATGGAAGGTTTAAAGTATCATCTTTTTCTAAGACAATATTTGAATTAACATTTATTTTTAAGTCTTTGTTTTCAGATATAGTCTTATTAACAGAATTGAGTGTATTTGAGATTTGTTTAGGAAGTTTTAATTGTTTGAGATCGGCCAATTAAATATCAATTGCAAAAGTTCTCTGAAAATACTCTTTATAAATATCGATTTCACTTTCATCACACTTATTTAAAAAAGTAAAGTTTAATGAGCTTTTTATATCTTTAATAATTTTATAATTTTCTGCCCACATTATTACCGTTCTTGGGCTCATGACTATAGATATATCTTTTTGTTCAAAGCCTTTTCTTGTCAAATTAGCCATTTGGACCATCGATCCAATAATTTTTTTTTCTTCACTACTGGCTGAAACTTTTTTTGATATTATTTCTATTTCTTTCTCTTCTTCTAAGTAATTTAACTTTGCAACTATATTCCATCTATCCATCTGACCTTGATTGATTTGATTTGTTCCGTGATAGATACCGGAGGTATCTCCAAGGCCAACAGTGTTAGCAGTAGCAAATAATCTAAAATAAGGATGTGGTGAGAGAACTTTACTTTGATCAAGGAGTGTTAATTTTCCCTCCGCTTCAAGTATTCTTTGAATAACAAACATGACATCTGGTCTTCCAGCATCATATTCATCAAAAACTAATGATACATTATTTTGAAAAGCCCAAGGAAGAATACCCTCCTGAAACTCAGTGACTTGTTTATTATCTTTTAAAACTATCGCATCTTTTCCAATTAGATCGATTCTAGATACATGACTGTCTAAGTTAATTCTAATACATGGCCAATTTAATCTCGCACATACCTGTTCAATGTGAGATGACTTCCCAGTTCCATGCAGACCTTGTAAGAAAACCCTTTTATTAAACTTTAGACCCAACAAGATTGCAGTTGTTGTACTATCATCAAATACATAATTTACATCAATTTTTGGGCAATACTCTGATGTTTCATTAAATTTTGGAACTTTTATATCAGTTTGTATGCCAAAAATTTCTTTTGATGAAACTTCTGTAATTTGTATTAAGTCTTTTTTGAGAGCCTCAATTTTATTCATTTTTTGTATCTTTCAATTAAGTAGTTATATGCTTCTACTATTTCTCTAAATTTATCAATAACTTTTTTACTATTGCCCTTTACATCTGGATGATGCTCTTTAACTAATTCTTTATAGCTTTTTTTTATCAATTTTATGTCAGTATTTATATCTAATTTTAAAATAGTAAGTGATTTTAACAATTTATTAGACTGTGGTTGATATGCAGCAGGGTTATCAAATGAACCCATATCCTCACCATTAATTGTAAAATTATAGAATTTTTTTCCTGATCCGAAAGAATTTGTTGGTCTTCTCCAGATAGTGTCAAAACGTATATCATTTTCAATTTCATTAGCATCCATTTTCTTATGGTAATTCCACTTTTTATTAAATTCTTTTATATGTTCCATACAAAACCATTGATAACTACTTAAATTATCATAATCTAAAGGAGCTTTGTAAACACCTTCCTCCTTACAATTTGGATGATTACATAAATTTTCTATTTTATTTTTTTTATTCATTTAAGATTAAATTATGAATTTAGATAATATTAAAATCCTTTTACAGGATATTAGTCAATTCGAAATTTTAGAAATAATTGATAATAGTGCAAAACATAAGGGACATACTGGAGTTGAAAATTCATCTACTATATTAACTCATGTGGAACTTAGAATATTAAATAAAAATAACCTTAATAAAATAGATATTCACAGAACAATTCATGAAAAACTTGACTCAGTCTTTAAATTTGGTCTGCACTCTCTTGAAATAAAAATATCAAATAGATAACTTTACTTTATTAATTTTATTAATAGACCTAGATATAATTTGTAATTTTATATCTTCAACATAAAATACTTTGCCAACTTTAGGAATTTCTTTAGCCAAATCGTGTATTAAACCTGATAAAGTTACAAATTGATCAGGTAAATTAATATCTAAGCTTCTATTAATTTCTCTTACACTGGCATTTCCATTAAACAAATAATTACTCTCATCAATCTTCTCTAGATAAGTTTCATCAGTATCAGTTTCATCAAAAATTTCTCCAATAATTTCCTCTATAATATCCTCTAATGTAATTAAACCCTGTATTTCTCCATATTCATCTACAATTAAAACCATATGTTCTCTTGAAGATTTGAAATCAATAAGCTGTTTCATGGCCAGTTTGTTTTGTGGAATATAAACAGGTTGAGAGGTATTTCTTTCAATGCTTTCATTTGACTCTTCCATATTAGAGTCTTTCAACAAATCTCTTATATCAAAAATACCTATGAGGTTATTAAAATTACCCTTAATAACTGGTATTCTCGTATATGCGGATGTACTTATTATTTTAAGATTCTGTTTATAAGGATCATCTAAATTAATAAATAAAATTTCATTTCTATGAGTCATAAGCTCATCAACTTTTAACTTTTTTAACTCAAGAATATTACTCATATAATCAGCCTCATATTCCCCATCTTTTGAATATTGCTTTTGTAATTGTACAGCCCCTTCAAATTCCTCTTCAATGATTTTTGATTGATCTGCATTTAAATTTAAACCAATAATTTTAATTATTTTGTTAGAAATCTTATTAATCAGATTTACTATTGGTTTAATTAATTTTGTATAAAAATAAAAAAACTTAGATACTCTTAGTGCAAAAGTCATTGGCTTATTAATTGCAAATATCTTAGGAGTTACTTCAGAAAATATAACAATCATTAATGTCATAAAAATTGTTGCAACTGTTACACCTAAACCACCAAATTCTGAAACAAGTAATTCTGTCATTAATGCTGTAGCTAAAATATTAAATAAGTTATTAGCAAGTAAAATTCCAGTAATGAATTCATCTTTAAAATCTTTAATTTTTAAAATGAAATTTGCATTTTTTGCCCCCTTATCTCTTTGTCTAAAAGCTCGTTGTTTTGATACTGCTGTTAAAGCAGTTTCTGAACCAGAGGATAGTGCAGATAATAAAAGTAGAATTATTATTGCTAAAATTTTTATAATAACAATTAAAGTCATTAATTAATTTGATAAAGAATAGATTTTAGATCCCTTATTGAAATCTTTTTAATAAACCCCCCACTTTTACCAATTAGAACAAAATTAACATCTTTATTTATAATTTTTTTATCAAATGCAATTCTCTTTATTAAAGCAGGAATAGTTTTTTTATTTACATACTTACTATAGTTAACCGGTAATTTATATTTTTTTAATAATTCAATTAGATTAGTAACTTTTTCAGGATAGTAATTAAATAAACTTGAGATCTTCAATTCTACTATCATACCTAAAGAGATTGCCTCTCCGTGCTTAAGATTACCTTTATAAAAATTAGAATTTTCAATAGCGTGACCAATAGTGTGGCCAAAGTTTAGAATTGCTCTCGAATTTTTAGAATTCAATTTTTCCCTGAAATCACCAATATATTTAAATTTTGAACTAATGGAGAGCTTAATTAATTTATTTATATCAATTTTAGATTGAGAAATAAGAAGTTTATGTAATTGCTTTGAGTCAATTAGGCTATATTTTATAATCTCTGCAAAACCACATGAGATCTCTCTCTTAGGTAAAGATTTCAAAAAATCAGAAGAAATAAATACTTTTTTAGGGAGATTAAATGTTCCAATTAAATTTTTACCAAATTTACTGTTAATTCCTGTTTTACCGCCTATAGCACTGTCTACCATGGCCAAAAGAGAGGTTGGTATCATTACATGCTCAATGCCCCTCATAATTGTAGAAGCTAAAAAACCAGAGAGGTCTCCAATCGTCCCACCGCCAAATGAATAAATAATACTTTTGCGTTGAATACCCTTTTTAATGATTTTTTCAATTACAGATGAGTAATTCTCTATACTTTTAATCTTTTCTTGACCCTTAATAATCAATGATCTACTTGAAAACTTGCTGAGAAGTTTTTTGACTAATCGATTTTTAATAATACTTCGATCAAATATTAAAATATCAAGATTTGAAATATCATTAATTAGTTTTTTTTCTAATTGAGCTATGTTTACAAATTCAACTTCGTGAGCTTTTCTATCAATTAATTTTTTAATTTTCATTACTTTAGGTGATTTAATATGTTTCTTATAGTTTTTTGAGTATTACTTGTCGCATTAATAGTTAAATCGGATAATTTATTGTAAGTTTCTTTTCTATCATTGAAAAGTAATTTAATATTTTTTTCAACATTATTTTTTAATAAAGGTCTATTCTTATTTCGAGAGGTTCTTTTTATTAAAGTCTCTAAATCACAATTCAAGTATATATTAAATGTCTGCTTTAAAAGATCTTTATTTTTTAAAATTATACCTCCACCAGCTGAAATAACTATATTTCTATTTAATAATAATTTTTTGAATATCGACCTTTCTAGCTTTCTAAAATAGTCCTCACCTTTATTTATAAATATATCTTTAATTCTAGATTGGCTTTCCAATTCAATTTGCTCGTCAGTATCATAAAAGTTGAATTTTAAGTGATCAGATAAAGCTCTTCCAATTGTAGATTTACCCGAGCCAGGCATACCTATCATACATATTTTACCTAATTTTTTATTCACCATTGTTAATTGTTATGTTTTAAATATATAATATTAAAAACCAACAAATATATATTTATGAGAAAAATAGCATTACTATCTACGTTTATCATACTAATTTTAGCTGGTTTCATTTTATTAAATTCTATAAGCATACCTTCACCATCCAAAGACAAAGAATATAATATTCCTATTAATCAATTCATATGAAATATCTTGTCTTATTTTTTTTACTAATAACTCCCACTATGGGAGCAGATGAATTTAATGAAGAAATAATATTTCAAGAAAAATCATTCTCTCAAAATAATATTATTTCGTCTATTAAATCAGAAGAAGTTCTTTTAAAACTAATTAATTCTACTGAAAATAATAACAATTTTTTCTATTCTCTTTTTGATCCATTAACAAATAATACTATCTATCCAGAATATTCGAATGAAGTAGATTTTTTTTTCGAAAAAATAAATTTGTTTAATGAAAAAGATTATAGATATCAAATTAATTCAAATTTGTTTGAAAAAGTTATTTTTGAAAATTTTAAAAATACAAATAATAATAAATCTTATTTAGCTTATTTATCTGACTCAAATCAATTTGAGGAATTATGTAGGTATTTATTCGTGTTAGATAATAGTCAGAAGAAATTTGATGATATTTTAGTTTATAATATTTTATGTTTAATTAAAGACAAACAATTTGAACAAATAAACTTTATTATAGAAATTTATGACCAAACAGATTTCAATAAACTTAATACAAAATTTTTATTGGACTTTCTTTCAAAAAGTGAAAATGACAGTAATTATAATTTAAGTGAATTAGGATTAATTGATAAATATATTGCCCTAATCTCTGATTTAATAACTGTCAATGTAGATGAAATAAGTAATATTCTTGAATTAGAAATATATCTAAAATCGAATAAAATTGATTTATATCAAGTAAATTATCTTTTTAAAAATAGAGTAATAAATAAATCTCAATATATATCTATGCTTAAAAAACTAAAAGATAAGCCAAATGAATTAGTGATGTACGAAGAAATGCAAAAACAAATTAATTATAATAAAAAACTTGAAATTTTAGAGACTTATATCCCCTCATTGCAATTAGATTTATATGATGTGTCTCGATTAATTAACGACCAATTTAGCGAGATGAGAATTACATCAAGAAACTTAAATTATATAAATGGTTTAATGCTTTTATCACTTTATGAGAATTCAAGTTTCTTAGAAAATTTATTGATCTTATTAAAAGATGTGCCGAATGGATTAATAGAAAACAATGATATAGCAACTGCTTTAAAGAATTATTTGATTCAAAATTTTGATAATAAATACTACGCAGATAACAATGAATATATAAATAGCCCTCTAATGAAATTTTTATTTTTAAACAGAAATATCAATTTTATTGAAAGTGAAGATTTAAAAATTACTCAAACTGATACCATTTCAGTTAATCCTGTGTATTTGGCTAGTTTAGCTGAAAATTTGAATTTAATTGACTCTTACATTTATTATATCAATTTAAGTGAAAAATTTTATTCGATTAATGAATTTGATTTGTACTTTTTAAATAACTACATCATAGACAATCAATTTCTAAATAATGAATTAATAAAATTAGCTTTTAGGGCACATTTAATTAATTTATGAAATATGAAAAATACAAAGACTTATATACACAATATCTAATATCTGAAAAAAATCTTTCAAAAAATTCTCTAAATAATTATTTAGTTGATCTTGATCAATTTTTTTTTGATCAAGATTCAAATTCTAGTAATATCAATATCAAGATTAAAACGTATATTGCCCAATTAAGAAAAAGAAATCTAAAAACATCTAGTGTAAATAGAAAAATTTCAACTTTAAAAAATTATCTAAAGTTTCTTCATACTGAAAAAATAATTGACCAAATTGATTTTCAAGAATTTGAGAGTTTATCTATTGTTAAAAAAATACCAAAAGCTATTTCTAAATCACAAATGGAGCAAATATTTGAGGACTTAAAAAAATCTAAACAGACTAATGCGGAGCTGTATATTTTAATATTAAAGTTAATTTATTTATCAGGCTTGAGAATATCTGAGGCATTAAACTTGAAGTGGTCTGATATTAACCATCAAGATAAGTCTATTTATGTCTATGGAAAAGGGTCAAAAGAAAGAAAAGTTTTCATCATAAATGATTATTTGGTCCAATTGAAAAATCTAGAAAAAAATAATCAATACATTTTTACTATAAACCGAAAAAAAATTTCAACAAGATCAGTAAATAAATTCCTTCAAAATTGTTATGACAATTCATTAATTGAAAATAAATTATCTTCACATATATTTAGACACTCATTTGCTACAACTATGTTAGAAAATAATGCTGATATTAGACATATTCAAAAATTATTAGGTCACTCAAGTATTTCTACAACTGAAATTTACACCAAAGTAGCAAAGTCAATGAAAAAGAGAGTTTTAGACTCTTATCATCCTCTAAAAAATAAATTATAGTCTTTTGATGTTTTATTTGGACTTCGAAGAAAAGTTAGAAAAATTTGATATTGAGATCCAATCTTTAATCAAACTATCAAAAGAGAGTGATATAGATGTTGATGGAAAAATTAATAGTATTGAGAAAAAAAAACAAATTGAGCTTAATAGGATTTATTCAAACTTATCTCCTTGGCAAATAGTTAAACTTGCAAGGCACCCTAATAGACCTAAAACAAAAAATTTTATAAATAGTATTTTTACACAATTTACTCCGCTATATGGAGATAGACTTTATTCAGAGGATAATGCAATTATATCTGGTTTTGCATTTTTAGACAAATTACCTGTCATTATTTTAGGCACTGAAAAGGGAAATGATATGAACACTAGAATAAAACATAATTTTGGTATGGCTAAACCTGAGGGCTATAGAAAATCTCAAAGAATTATGAAACTAGCTTCAAAGTTGAATTTACCTTTAATCTGTTTTATTGATACATCTGGTGCTTACCCTGGTAAGGACGCCGAAGAGAGAGGGCAAGCTGAGGCTATAGCTCAATCAATGAAAGTTGCCTTAAACTGTGAAACTCCCTGTATTTCTGTGGTAATAGGTGAGGGTGGATCTGGAGGAGCAATTGCACTGGCTACGAGCGATATAGTAATCATGCTCAGTAATTCAATATATTCTGTAATTTCTCCTGAGGGATGTTCATCTATACTTTGGAAATCATCTGATTTTGCTGAGACGGCATCTAATTCTCTAAAAATAACTGCAAAAGATTGTCTTGAATTAAAAATTATTGATCAAATTATTGAGGAACCGGTAGGTGGTGCACACAGGCACCATGAAAAAGTTTCCTCAGATCTAAAAAAAGCATTAGTTAAGAGTATTGAAGATCTTAATCTACTAACAAAAGATGAATTGATAAGAAAAAGAAATAATCGATACTTAAATTATATTGTTTGAGTTATTACTACCGTGACATTGTTTAAATTTTTTTCCCGATCCACATGGACAAGGGTCATTTCTACCAATCTTTTTATTGATAGGTTCTTTTGTTTCAACTTTTTCGTTTTCGTTCTTTTTTTCAACTCGTATATTATTTAATACTAATACCATTTGCTTTTGTATCTCATAAATTAATTGATTAAATGCTCCTAAGGATGCCTTACGAAATTCATTTACAGGGTCTTTACCACCGTAGCCACTAAGGCTAACAGACATACGAATATTAGTAAGTTCTTGTATATGGTTATGCCAATTTTTATCCAAAATAGAGAGGCTTACTTGTCTTAATATGTAAATATAAGCGTTGGTGTGCTTTGCATAGTTTTCATCTTTAATTTTCTTAAATGACGATAGGTAGTGCTCTTTATCTTCATTTTTTTGCTCATCAATAAAAGACAATATATCTGAAAAATTCTTTATCTCTTCATTTTCACTTTCTAGTAAATTGGTAATAAACTCATCTTCAGTTTCTTGTATAAAACTAATAATATCCTCATTAATGATAGTCTCTCTTTTTGAGTAAATTATATTTCTTTGTTTATCTATTATGTTATCGAATTCTAATAACTGCTTTCTAATATCAAAGTTATGACCTTCAACTCTTTTTTGAGCACGTTCAATTGATGAAGTCAGCCATTTATGTTCTATTACCTCTCCTTGCTTGAGCCCTAAAGTTGAAAGCATAGATTGGAGTTTTTCTGATCCAAAAATTCTCATTAGGTCGTCTTCCAAAGAAACAAAAAATATACTTTCCCCAGGGTCTCCTTGTCTGCCTGATCTTCCTCTTAATTGATTATCTATTCTCCTACTTTCATGTCTTTCAGTTCCTAAAATACACAATCCACCTAAATCAATAACTTTTTGATAATCACTCTCATTATAATTTTGATCAATATCTGGGTTTCCGCCTAATTTTATATCAGTGCCTCTCCCTGCCATATTAGTCGCTACTGTTACTTGAAATGGTTTACCTGCTAGGGCAATAATTTCAGCCTCATTTTCATGATTTTTTGCATTTAGGACATTATGAGGAACTTTGTTAGTCTTTAAAATATCTGAAATAAAATTAGATTTTTCAATTGAGGTTGTACCTACTAAGATTGGTTGACCTTTTTCATACTTATCTTTTACTAAATCTAGTACTGCTTTATATTTTTCATCAGGGGTTTTATAAATTTGATCATTTTGATCAATTCTGATCATTGGTTTATGAGTAGGTATTTCAATTACGCTTAAACCATATATTTCTAAAAACTCTTCTGACTCAGTCAGAGCAGTCCCAGTCATTCCAGATATTTTTTGATATTTTTTAAAATAATTTTGAAAGGTAATGCTAGCAAGAGTAATACTTTCCTCCTGTATCTTAAGTTTTTCTTTGGCTTCTAAAGATTGATGAAGACCTTCACCGAATCTTCGTCCCTCTGATAATCTTCCAGAAAACTCATCAATAACGATAATTTGTCCATTTCTGACAACATAATCTTTATCTCTTTCATATATAAACCTAGCTTTTAATGACTGATTTATAATTTGATAGGCCTCTAAATTTTCATTATCAAATAAACTATTCCCTTTCAAAAAATTTATTTTTTTTAAATTGAATTCTATTTTCTTAATACCGCTATCTATGAGTAAAACATTTTTTCTTTCTTCATTTATCTCCACATCATCTCTTGAGAGATCTTGGGTAATTTCATAGCATAATTTAAATAGCTGTATGGGAGTTTTTACAGGTCCTGATATACCTAGAGGCGATCTAGACTCATCGATTAATACAGAATCAGCTTCATCTATTAAAGCTATATGATGACCTTTTTGCATTTTTGGTTGGTTGATACCTCTCAGGTTATCCCGAAGGTAATCAAAACAAAATTCATTATTGTTTCCATAAACTATATTGGATTGATAGCTTTTAACTTTTTCTTCAACTGTCTGGCTGTTTTGAATATATGAACAACTAATATTTAAATATTCAAAAATTGGCCCCATCCAAAGACAGTCTCTTTGAGCTAAGTAATCATTGACAGTAATTAAGTGAACTTTTTTATCTAAAACAAAATTTAATACCATTGGAATAGTAGCAACGAGCGTTTTACCTTCTCCTGTTTTCATTTCAGCTACAAATCCATGATAAAGGGCAATACCTCCAATAATCTGGGAGTCGTAGTGTCTGAGTTTAATCGTTCGTTGAGAGACCTCTCTAACTAAAGCACAGATAAAACTTATATCCTTATCAGAAAGCTCAGTTACTTTATTAGAAATATAATCCTGTTTTAATTCTTCAATTTGAGTAATCATTTCTTCTTTTGTTAAATTTGAAATTTGCTCTTCAAGTTGATTTACTTGATGTAAATATTTATTTGAAACTTCTTTTATTAAATTTGTATTTTTTTTTGATGAAAAAAAGTTATTTATTTTTTGAAACATTAGCTTACCAATATACTAAATTAATTTTATTTCCATGATGTAAATGTAGCAATCTCTATTTCAAGAGGTATATATTTATGTTTTTCGACTAGTTTTGAAAATATTTTATTTGTTAAACTTAAAAAATCTTTTTTAAATTTATATTTTTCATTAAAATAATTAGAAATCCCAAATTTTTTGAAATCACTTCTCAGTTTATTTAAAGATCTATAGTTAATTTCTAGATTATCTATTCCAACAACTACATCTTGAAATTTATTTTTATTCATGTCATCTATCAATTCCGAAGTCTCTAAAAATGGGCCAAACCTTCTGTAAGCTCCTCCATGAATTTTTTCATCAATTTCTAAGAAGATATTTTGAAGAGTTCTCATTGAATTGTTAGTGATGACATTGAAGCAAAATAAACTGTTATCATTTAATTTAGATAAGACTTTAGTAAAAACATTTGTCCTATTTATAAATAATGGTATTTGTAATGAAAAATTAGATATAACAGCATCAAAATTACCCTCAACTAAACTAATATTATTAATATCTGTAATTTCTGAATTTTTATGATTAATGAAATCTAAAATAATGTCCTCATCAAGAATTAAATAATTATCTAACTTCTTAGATATAAATTTAAATTTATTTGCTATTAAATCTGACCCATTTTTTGTTAGTAAATTCGATTTATCGAAATGAGCCTCTCTTCTCATGTTCTTCTTTTTTAAATTAAATTCACTCATAATATGTTAAAGTAACGTAACATGATATCGAGATTTAATTTAGATCAAAAAAGATTATCCTTTTACGAAAATCCTGAAATATTCCATAAGGAATTTGCTGATATAGTCTCTTCTAATAACAAGAATGAATTAATGTATTCTGCTGAAGAGCCTATAGTAGTTCTCAATAAAGATAAGACCTTAAAGTTAACTTTAATAAAAGAGGATAAACAGTTAGATTATATTTTATTTTCTAATCATAGTATTTCAATTTTACCCCAAGAAAAAATAAAAATTCATAAAGCGATTAAGGATGTTTCAAGCTTTACTATCTATAAATTAAATACTTGAATGAAGGTTGCTCTAATTCAGATCACTGTTGGTTCAAATTTTGATGAAAATTTTGAAAAATCAAAAAAATTTCTCAATGATAGTTTGGCCTTAAATCCAGATTTTATTTTACTTCCGGAGTGTTTTCTTTTTTTATCAAATAAATCCAAAATTTCGCTAGATATGCATCATTTCTCTATTGAATATTTCAAAGAGTTTTCAAAGATTAATAAGCTTTATTTATTATTGGGATCACTCCCTATAACTGAAAATGATAAACTATATAATCGATCTATTTTGATTAACCCTGAAGGCCATATAGTATCTATTTATGATAAAATTCATATGTTTGATATAATTTTAAAAAATGGTGAAAGTTATAAGGAGAGTGATTTTTATACATCTGGTAGTGAATTAAAAATGACAACAGTATTAGGTCAATCAATTGGACATTCTATTTGTTACGATTTAAGATACCCGAAATTGTATCGAGCCTTAGCTAAAAAGGGAGCAGGAATTATTGTAATCCCATCTGCTTTTACATATACAACAGGAAAAGCTCATTGGCATTCTCTAATTAAGGCAAGAGCAATTGAGAATGGCGTTTTTATATTAGCCCCTAATCAATGGGGGGTAAATAATGAGAATAGATCAACTTATGGACATAGCTTAATCGTAGATCCCTGGGGGGAAATTTTAGCTGAGGCTGATGACAGTGAGATGATCATAACATCCGAACTTTACTTAAATAAAGTTCAAGAGTGTCAAAATGCGATACCAGTCTTAAATCATGATAGAAATTTTGACTAATAATATTGAAAATCCTAATTGAATGACTAAATAAAGAGTATGATTAAATTTGATTTAGTTTGTGAAAATGAACATATTTTTGAAGCTAGTTTTGATGACACAACGTCATTCGAAAAACAAAGAAAAAAAAATCAAATTGAATGTCCTTTCTGTAATTCATCAAAAATATCAAAATCAGTTATGGCACCAAATGTAGCTAATAAGTCAACAAGCTCATCAAAAATAAATCGTAAAAAAAATAAGTTATTTTCAAATTATAATAAGCAATTAAATAAAATTAAATCTGAGATTGAAAAAAATTTTACATACGTTGGAAAAAAATTTCCAGAGGAAGCTAGAAAAATTCATTATGGAGAAACTAAAGATAAGCCTATTTATGGTGAAGCAACTGATAAAGAGAGTCAAGAACTAGTTGAGGAAGGTATACAACTAATTAAACTTCCTTTTAATCAAAAAGAAAAAAAGAAAAATTAATACTTTAAAGCACCAATATAATTTACTAAATCAACTTTACTTAATTTAAAGGACTTAATAATTGGATTATATTGCAGACCCTCTACATTTAACAAACTTAACTTATATTTTTGACTAAGGGTCTGTAACTGAGTTGGTGATAAAAAAAGATCGTATTCATGAGTTTTTTTGGGAAGTAACTTCAAGATATTTTCAGCAATATCTATTGCTAAATATTTAGATAATAAATTCTTATTAAGTGTTGATACAAAAATTAAAGCATTTTTATTTAGTATTTTAATAAGACTTTCAAAGAGTTTATGTTTATCTCCCTCTTCTAAATGTTCTAAAAATTCAAATAAAAAAATAACATCAAATTTTTTTTTACAATTTTTTAAAAAAGTATTTGCATCCAAGTTATAGAGATTAAAGTTTTTTTTATTTTTTAATTTGAAATTTTTTTCTATATCAATACCAGTACATTGAGCTCCCATTTCGAAATAATTATTTAAGAACTCACCTGTACCACATCCAAGATCTAAAACTTGTTTATTTTGGAAAAAATTATAAATATCCTGACCAGTATGATCCCTTAATATTTTGGACATATACTGATGCCTTACAGCCATCATTTGCTCCAAAGGTTCGTAATATTCTTTATTATATTTAGCCATGTTCTTTACATCATAAATGTTAAATGTATATTACCGTAATTCATGAAAATTAAAGTTTTAAAATTTGGTGGCACATCAGTCGGAAGCGTTGAGGCTATAAAAAGATCAGCAGATATTATTTGTGATTGGTCAAAAAAATCAAAAGTTATAGTTGTGCTATCTGCAATGTCTGGTGAGACTGATCGTCTTATCAATTTAACTAAATCTTTTTCAAAATCCCCAAATCCAGTTGACTTTGATAACGCCATTTCCACAGGAGAAAATCTTTCTTGCGCTTTAATGTCTATTTATCTAAATAACCAAAAGACTAAATCTAAATCTCTTCATAGTTGGCAAATACCTATAATGACCTCTTCAGAGCATATGAAGTCAAGAATTTTGTCCATTAACAAAAAATTTTTATTAAATGAATTAAAGAATTTAGATGTTTTAGTGGTTCCTGGATTTCAAGGTGTAAATGATAGGAGAGAAATAACTACTTTAGGCAGAGGTGGCTCTGATACTAGTGCTGTCGCAGTAGCTGCAGCTATGGACGCTGAGTGTGTTATTTATACCGATGTGGAGGGTGTTTTCACTACTGATCCAAACATAGTGCCTAACGCAAAAAAAATAAATAAAATTTCATATGAAGAAATGCTTGAATTAGCCTCTCAAGGGGCTAAGGTTCTTCAAACTCGTTCTGTCGAATTAGCTATGAGAAAAAATACTAAATTAAGTGTTAGGTCATCTTTAAAACCAAAAAAAATTGGCACAATCATAACTGATGAGAAAAGTGTTTTAGAGAAAAATACTGTGAGTGGAATAGCTTATACTAAAGACGAAGCGAAGATTACTCTCTCAAGAGTTTTAGACAAACCTGGAGTTTCATCTAAAATTTTTGGACCTTTAGCCAAAGGAAACATAAATGTGGATATGATACTTCAAAATATTTCTCAAGATGGAAAGTTTGCAAACTTATCTTTTACACTTCCAAGGGCGGATCTAGAAAAAGCATTAAAAATATTAAAAAAAGAGAAATCCAAAATAGGATACAAAAAGATTATTTCTTCTAATAATATCTCAAAAATTTCAGTAGTTGGAGTGGGGATGAGATCCCATGCTGGAGTAGCCCAGACTTTATTTGACACTTTAGGAAAAAATAAAATAAATATTCAAGTAATTACTACTTCTGAAATCAAAATAAGTATTTTAATAAATGAAGAACATACTGACTTGGCTGTACAAAAGTTACATCAAGCCTTTAAACTACACAAATAAGAATTTTTGAAGAATTTAATTTCAATTAAAGAGGCAAGAGAAAAAAAAGGATTATCTATAAATGAATTATCAAAAGCTTTAAAATTAGACCCTGAAATAATCCGTCTGCTAGAGGAAAATTTACAGTTACCTGATAAATTTAAAGCTTACCAATCAACATATAAAAAATCTATATACAGATACTTAGGTTATGAGGTTAAATACAAAAACTCTATTAGTGATATTCCTATTGATTACACAAGACTTTCAATAGTTTACTTCTTGTTACTGCTTGTTTTTACAGTATTAGTTTTACTGTCATTTAATATTTATAATAAATTTAATAATCAAATTTCAATTAGAAATATTGATAAAGACCAAGTTTATATGGATGTTTTAAATTTATCCTCTCAGTATGACTTAAATGAACTAAGTCATGATGAATTTATAAATAATCTTACTTTATCAAGCAGGGTGAATTACGCTCAAAAAATATCAATTTTTTCTAAATCAAATAAGACCATTTATTATAAGATTCAAAATAAAAATACAAAAACCATACAATTTGGCGAGATATTTCAATCAAGTGAACTTAATCTTGATTTAGACAATGATTTTTTGATTGATTTATCTAATATAAATAATGTCGAAAAGATAATATACAAAGGTATAGAAATTAAAGTTAGTGAGGGATTAAATTCTTATTTATTAAACTTTAATATTAAAGATTTAGAAGCTCTATTATGAAATATTCTCACTCAATAAATAGAAAAAAAACAAAAAAAATTCAAATTGGAAATATTTACGTTGGGGGAGACTCGCCAATTACAGTTCAAACAATGACAAATACTCTTACAAATGACATTGATGCAACGCTCGAGCAGATATCACTAATTGAAAAAGAAGGATGTGACATAGTCAGAGTTTCAGTTCCTGATGAAAAATCATCACAAGCATTAAAAAAAATAATTCCAGAAATAAATATTCCTTTAGTAGCTGATATACACTTTCATTATAAAAGAGCACTTGAGGCAGCAGAAAATGGAGCACATTGTTTACGAATAAATCCTGGTAACATTGGCTCTAAAGATAAGGTAAAAGAGGTCGTTGAGGCCGCTAAACAGAATAAAATACCTATTAGAATAGGTGTTAATGCTGGAAGCTTAGAAAAAACAATTTTAGAAAAATATAAAAGCCCAACTGCTGAAGCTTTATTTGAAAGTGCTAAATTAAACATTAAACTATTAGAGGATCTTAATTTTGATAATTTCAAAATAAGTGTTAAAGCCTCAAATGTTTTCACTGCTGTAGAGTCTTATAGAATGTTATCGAATTTTTGTGAATATCCTCTTCATTTAGGTATTACTGAGGCTGGAAGTTATTTTAGTGGTTCTATTAAGTCATCTATTGGTCTTGGATTACTCCTTTATGATGGTATCGGTGATACTGTGAGAGTCTCACTTTCAGATCATCCAACACAAGAAGTTAAGGTGGGATTTGAAATGTTAAAATCATTAAATTTAAGAGACTATGGTGTTACCATAATATCATGTCCGTCCTGTGCTAGACAACAGTTTGATGTGATTGAGACAGTTAAGAGTGTTGAAAAAAAACTTTCTCATATTAAAAAACCTATTACAGTTTCTATTATTGGATGTGTTGTTAACGGACCTGGAGAGGCCACCATGACAAATATAGGTATAACAGGTGGTGGTAATAATACACATATGGTTTACGTTGATGGTGAAAAAAGCCATCGAATTCAAAATGAAGATTTAGTTGAGTACTTGGTTGAAACTATAGAAGATAAAGTTGAACAGATACATCATTTAAAATGAAAAATAATATTAATTTAGTTAAAGGCACACATGATATTTACGGAGCTGAGATGGAAAAGTTTGAATTTATTATTGAAAGTTTTTACTCTGTTTGCAAAAAATTTAATTTTCAATCTATACAAACCCCTATCATTGAACAACAGGAGTTATTTTCAAGGGCTGTTGGTGAACAAACTGACATTGTCTCTAAAGAAATGTATTCATTCCTAGATAAAGGTGAAATTAATATATGTTTGAGACCTGAGGCTACTAGTGGTCTAGCAAGGTTTGCTGCTTCAAATTATCAATCTGGTTTAATGAAATTAGTCACCCACGGTCCTATGTTTAGAAGAGAAAGGCCCCAGAAGGGCAGATATAGACAGTTTCATCAGATAAATATTGAGACTATTGGAGAAAAAAGTCCTTATATTGATTTTGAACTAATTTTACTTGCAGGGTTATTATTTAATGAACTTGGGGTGAGTAAAAATAAATACAAGCTATTGTTAAATTCACTTGGATCAAAAGAGGATCAGCTCAGTTACTCTAAATTATTAAAAAAATATTTAAGCGATTTTAAAAATCAGTTATCTGAAACATCAATTTCAAGACTAGATAAAAATCCACTGAGAATTTTGGATAGCAAAGACCCAGAAGATAATGAAATTTTAAAAAATGCTCCAAAAATTAGTGAACACTTATCTACTGAAAGTAAAAATTATTTTGAGCAGGTAAAAAAACTTTTAAATAGTAATGAAATAGAATTTATTGAGGAACCAAAATTAGTAAGAGGATTAGATTATTATTCGCACACAGCCTTTGAATTCCAAACAATAGAGGATAAAAGACAAAATGCAATATTAGCCGGTGGTAGGTATGACAAGTTAATTAGTATGATTTCATCTAGGGATATTCCAGGAATAGGCTGGGCAGCTGGTCTTGAAAGATTAATGGATTTAATAACTATTGAAGATGAAAAATCAAAGTCAAAGAATAAAATATTATTTGCTGTTCAAGATGAGACTTATTTAATTAATAATAGAATTTTAAAACAAATATATAATTTTAAATATAATCACGAAGTAAGAGTAAATAAAAATATCAAAAAACTTTTTAGCTACGCTGATAAAAATAATTTTAGCTTTATTATTCTAATTGGTGAGGAAGAAATAAATTCTAATAAAATAATCTTAAAAGATTTAAAAAATAAAAGTCAACAAACTTTTGAAATTTCTAAATTCGAGCTAAAAAATGAAATTAGATAAACAAATTAATGACTTAAAAAATAAATTCGATCATTTAAACGAAAAACTTTTAAACTCACAAAACTTAGATAACAAGGAAATCATTCAAATAAATAAGGACTTATCAAAATTAGAACCAATTATTACTTTATCTAATGTTATAAAAAATTTAAATAAGGAGATTAAAGATTACAAAGAAATTCTTGAAAATGAGAGTGACGAAGATCTAAGAGATTTAGCAAAACAAGAATTACCTATTTTTGAAAAAGATTTAGAAACTAAAAATAAAGAATTACTAATAGCTCTATTACCTAGAGATGAGGCTGATGACAAAAATGTAATTTTAGAAATTAGGGCTGGTACAGGAGGGGATGAGGCTGCTTTATTTGCAGGCGATTTGTACAGAATGTATGAGAGGTACTCTTCATTGAAAAATTGGAAGTTCCAGCCAATGGAAAAAAGTGAGACTGGCTTGAAGGGAATTAAAGAGGCAATAATCGAGATTAAGGGAGATGGTGTATTCAAATTTTTAAAAAATGAGTCTGGTGTTCATAGAGTTCAACGTATCCCAGAAACTGAGTCTGGTGGCAGAATTCATACATCAGCTGCTACGGTAGCTGTTTTACCAGAGGCTGAGGATGTAGATTTAGATATAAAAGATACTGACTTGAGAATAGACGTCTATAGATCAGGAGGAGCAGGTGGACAATCAGTCAATACTACAGATAGTGCAGTAAGAATCACACACCTTCCTACAAACATTGTGGTAACTCAACAAGATGAGAGATCTCAACATAAAAATAAAGCTAAAGCATTAAAAATTTTACGTTCAAGATTATATGAGGTAGAAAGAATTAAAAAACAGGAAGAAGAGTCATCAAATAGAAAAAATCAAGTTGGCTCTGGAGATAGATCTGAAAGAATTAGAACTTATAACTTTCCACAGGGCAGAGTTTCTGATCATAGAATTAACTTAACACTTTATAAATTAGATCAGTTTTTAACTGGCGAGGCATTGGATGAAATGATATCAGCTTTGTCAGCAAGTGAACAAGCTGATAAGCTGAGTCAATTAAATGTTAAATAATGACCTCTTAAATAAATCAGAAATAAAAAAAAGACTTCTTGAAAAATTAAATACAATTTCAGGCAATCAAGCTAATCAAGAGTCTCAAATAATGATTTCATATTCTGCGAAAAAAGAAAATTATATTGACGTAAAAGATAGTGAGATTGATAAAGATTTAATTAATAAGATCTTAAAAGAGAGAATTAAAGGAAAACCATTAGCAAAAATTATCAATGAAAAAGGTTTTTGGAAGAATATATTTTACACAGATGATTATACGCTAGATCCTAGAGCAGATTCAGAAATTTTGGTCGAACAAATCTTAAATGATTGTTTTCAATTTAAGAATAAAAAAAAATTTAATTTTCTTGATTTGTGTTGTGGAACTGGCTGCTTAGGTATCTCTATTATGGATGAATTAGAAAATTCTTTTTGTGACTTTATAGATATTTCCAAAAAAGCGCTCAATGCTTGCAAAAAAAACATAATAAAATTTGAAAAACAAAAAAATTCAAAATTATTTCATTCAAATTTATTTGAAAATTATCCAATAAATAGATTAAAAAATATTGATATTATTGTTTGTAACCCTCCTTATATACCAACAAGTAATTATCTGAATTTAAATAATGAAACGTTGTATGACCCTAGGATATCACTTGATGGTGGAGAATTAGGTATAGATTACTATGTAAAAATCATTGATCATTTAATTAATTTTAAATTTATAGGGTCTTTATATTTTGAAATTGATCCAATTATTACTAAAAATATGTATAAATATTTATTAGAAAAAGGTATAAAAATAGTCTATAAAAAGGTTGATTATCTTAGTTTAGATAGATTGATAAAGATAACACTCCCTAACAATAATTGATGGGCTTCTTTTAGGATAATCGAATAAAGATTTATGAAAAATTTTGTCAAACGAAAGCCCTACGGTGGGCAAAGAAAAATCAACTCTTCTAGAGGTGGAGTAGCAGACTCTCCATACTTACAGACCAATGGAAATTCAAATGGCTATAAAAGAAACGGTAAGAATCCAAAAGACCAATATAATGATTTTCTTAATAAAGCAAAAGATGCTAAGGGCCAAGGTGATGACGTATTAGAGCAGTTTTACCTTCAACATGCTGAGCACTATTTTCGACAAACAGATAACTCCAATAGAGGTTTTGTTGCTAGAAAAATTATTAACAAAGATAAATCTGAAAAAAACGATATTGATACAAAAAGAGAAGATAAGACAGATCAGTCCTCAAACTCTGATTTTGATGATTTGGCTAGCCAATTAGCTTAGTTAATCATATTTTTATAAATAACAACTTCTTCATCTATTTTTAAAACTAGACTTTTAAACTCATTAAGCTGTTGTTCGTCAAGCTTTCTTCCAGACGGAAGTTTTAGTGTTGCTGGATTAATTTGAACACCATTGACAATAATCTCATAATGTAAATGTGGCCCAGTAGATTTTCCAGTTGAACCAACATAGCCAATTACATCACCTTGTTTAACTCTCGCACCACTGGATATCCCTTTTTTGTAACTCTTCAAGTGAGCATAAGCTGTTTTGTAAGTACTATCATGACGTATTCTTATATATTTTCCATATCCTCCGTTTCTACCTGCATACTCTATGACACCATTTCCAGCTGCAAATATTGGAGTTCCTGATGGGGCAGCAAAATCAACTCCTTTGTGCATTTTATTGTAACCAGAGATAGGATGTTTTCTCATACCATAACTAGAACTAAGTCTCGCGCCATTTATTGGAGTTTTCATTAAGCTTTTTGTCATTCCTTTTCCTTTTTCATCAAAATATTCACTGAATTCATCTGTGTCATAAAGATAGTAAAATAGCGGGGTGCCCCTTGATGATAGCATGAGATATTTTGGATCCTCAATTTGAACCGTCTTACCATCCTTATCTTTTTTTTTTGTAAATATCATTTCAAACTTATCCCCCTCATAAATATCTCTCTGAAAATCAACATCAAAACTATAAATTCTTATAATTTCATTTATTACTATCTCTGATAATCCTTGATCTTTCATGGCTTTATACAAACTTGTTTTAATTTCTCCAGATACAAAAATTTTTTCAGAAATTAGAGGGATTTCCTTAATTTCGTAAATAAAACTATCTTCTAGATAAGATATTATTAGCTCTTTCGTGTCAGAATATTTGTAAAAGAGATTAAATAATTTTAATCCTTCATCTCCGTAATCACTAAAAATTCTAATAGTATCTCCAATATATAATTTTGAAAAATCATAATAATCCTCCCCATTAAGAATTACTAAGTCTATATCTCTACCTTTTAAGCCTCCTTTTTTTAATATCTTTGCAAAATTATCTCCCTTGGAGACTTTAATTTCATTAAACTTATAAACATCTTTATTATCTTTAGTTAAATTCAAATCATCTATAGAATTTAATTCAACTGTGTTATTTTCTTTTATTATATCTTTATCAAAAATATTAGATAAATTTTCTAGTGTTATATTTTCAAAATAACTATTTGATTTTTCTTTGTCAAAAATTGGATCAGTTAAACTCTCAATCCTAATAGTTTCGTAATATTTTTGAAATTTTTTTTTATCAAAATAATTGATATCTATTTCGTCATAAATGATAGTTACTTCATCTTTTATCTTCATAAAATCTGAATAACTAATGTAAAAGCATATTAGGCTAATTAAGAACAATAACGTTGTTAATGAAGCTTTTATTGTAAAACTATTTGTTGTTGCCATTTATTTCTTTATAAAGAAGTAAAATCATTTGATTTGTTATCATAATGGAAAATTCTAAAAAAATACTAGTCAATATATTTCAAGAAACTACTAAAATTTTTTGGATTTTATTCAAAGTAATACTTCCCGTAATCATAATTATAAGAGTTCTTGAGCTTATTGGAGCTATCCCTTTTTTAGCAAAATTTCTTGAACCATTAACAAGTTTTATTGGAATTGATGGCTCACTAGGCTTAGTTTGGATGGCTGCGATGTTGGTAAATATTTATGCAGCATTAGCTGCTTTTGCATCACTTCAAGCTATTTTTGATTATTCAGTAGCTGAGACTACAATTTTAGGTTTAATTATATTGATAGCTCATAGTCTGCCAATTGAGGTAGCTATTGCAAAAAAATCAAGAATTTCTTGGATATTCAATTTAAGCTTCAGATTCATAAATGCAATTGTAGCAGGCAAAATATTGAACTTAATATTTACTAAATATGAATTATTTAATGAGCCTAATCAATCAGTACTACAAGTTCCGAATGATTTAGTTTCTAATTTTGAATGGGCAATTCTACAAATTCAAAATTTCTTTATAATTTTCATAATAATATTTTTTATTATTACAACAATAAATGTCCTTAAGTCCTTAGGTGTTTGGACATTTATAATTCATATAATGAAAATACCTTTGTCTTATTTAGGTATGTCTGAGAAAGTAGCCAATATAATTTTAATTGGCTTAACTCTTGGAATATCGTTTGGTGGAGGTTTTTTAATTGAAGAGTCAAAGAAAAATAATATCTCAAAGAAAGATATTTTATTATCCCTATCTTTTCTAAGTCTATGCCATAGCATAATTGAAGATACAATATTAATTTTACTATTAGGTAGCCATATTTCTGGTATTTTATTTTTTAGATTTATTTATACAGTCATTATAATTTTATTATTGAAAATATTGTTAGAAACAAAAATGCAAAAGTTTATACTAAGTAAACTTACAGATGGATAACTACATTCAATTTCCACGTTACTCGATTTACTTGATTCCTAATTTGTTATTTATTGATCAAGTAAATGATTTACTTTTAAAAAATAATATTAAATTCGATAACCAAAAATTGTCTAGATATGGCTTACATTATACAGTAAAAGCTCCTTTTTACTTAAGTCATCTCTATAGTGAAGAAAATCTCATAAAATCTTTTCAAGACTATTTTAAATCTAATCAAAACATTTCTTATAAAGATAAATTTAACGTTTTAAATCTTAAAAAGTATAAAAATGCTTTTGCTTTAGAATTGAATACAAATGATAAGTTTAATTTTCTATGTAATGATATAATGAGATATTTTGATCTTTTTAGAAAAACTCTCAATCAGCAAGAGACTCAAATTGATCTCAAGCGTTTCAATAATTTATCTTCTTTAGAGATGGAATATTATTTAATATGGGGCTATCCTTATTTATTTGAGTTTAATACGCATCATGTTTCAATTGCTGATATGTCAAAAAATATTGTATATAACGACACCATAAGATCTCTAGAATATTCCAATATTAGTCTAATGAAACAAGATGGTGTAAATGAAAGTTTTCACTCCATTTGCAAAATTAATTAATCTAAATTTTTAAATAAAAATATTTCTATTATTTACTCTATAGTAATACTCAAATATTATATTTTTGACTCATGGGTATTTATGTAAAAAAAAGAAATTTTGCTGGCCTTAAAATATTATTATTATTAATTTTAGTAATAATTATTTTTTTTATCGCCTCTTACTATTTCGTTTTTCCAGAAAATGATAAAACCAATCTAGATAATGATTTAAATAGTTCTAATTCACAGTTAGAGAAAAATATCAGTTTAATTCAAGAAAAAGATCTTAATATCTATCTAAAAAAAGAAGAAATGAATGAATACTTAACAAACTTTAAATTTGATCAAAGTATAAAGAAATTTGTTGAGGAAAATCCAGAATTTATCTTAAATGTTTTGCGTGAATATCAAATAAATCAAAATAAATTAGAGCAAGAAAAAATTAATAAAGAAAATATATCAAGCATACAAAATTTAAATTTACAAGCTCATCCTATGTATTTAGGTGATGCTAGTGGCACAAAAGTTATTTATGAATTCGTAGATTATAATTGTGGCTACTGTGAAAAATATCACCAGGAATTAATTAATGTGATGAAAGAGGATACATTAGTAAAAATAGTTATAATACAAATGCCAATTTTAGGTAATTTTTCAAAAGATTTAACAACAATTGCTTTAGCTTCCTCATTACAAGGTGAATTTAAAACTGTTCATAACTATTTATACTCATCTGAAAGGAAATCAAACATGGAGGATATTTTAGCAGATCTATTTCTAAAGGGCGTTGATCTTCAAACACTTAAAAAAGATATGGACTCCCAAGAGGTGAGAGATTTTCTATCAATTCATAAAAGTTACGTCGACGAATTTAAATTTACTGGAAGCCCAGCAACAATCATAGGAAATCAAATTATTCCAGGTTTTATTGACAAAAGTAAAATTATTGAGATTTTGGAAAAAGAATTTTCCTGAACTCAATGAAAATTAGTAATTTCTCTAAAATTTCAACTAATATTTTTGGATCTCGTGTAACAGGGTTCATAAGAGACATACTTTTTGCAAACTATTTAGGTGCAAACTTAATGTCAGATGCGTTTCTTTTTGCTTTTAGATTGCCAAATCTATTTAGAAGAATTTTTGCTGAGGGTTCAATGAATAGTGTTTTTATACCCCTATATGTTAATCAAGAAAAAATAAATTCGAAAATGGCAAAAGATTTTATATGGATAATTTTTAACTTTTTTTTTGTAATTACATTATTTATATCTTTTTTAATATTTTTATTTAGTGAACAAGTAATATCATTATTAGCACCAGGATTTTTATTAAATGAAAGTCAATTTTTATTTGCAAATGAGTTATTAATTATAACTTTTCCTTTTTTAATATTTGTAACTTTGTCGTCAGTATTGAGTTCAGTACTAAACGTTAAGGGGAAATTTTTTCTACCTTCTTTTTTATCAGTTATTCTTAATATTTTTATGATTTCATCATTAGTTATTTTTAAATCTGAGTCTCACTTTGCACTTGCTTGGTCAATGATTGTTGCAGGTTTTACTCAATTAATACTTTTATTTATTAACATAGGTGCCATTAAAATATTTTGGAGTACTGGATTAAAAAGTATTAACGGTCTATCTGGTCAACTAAAAAAATTCTTTAAAAGATTTTCATATTCTTTACTGGGCTCTGGTATTATCCAATTAAATATTTTTATCTCAATGTTATTTGCTTCTTTAGTAGGTGAGGGTGCAATTAGCCAAATATATTACGCAGATAGAATAATTGATTTACCGTTTGCTCTAATTGCAGTTGCCATGTCTTTTACACTCCTTCCTTACTTGAGTAAAAATATTAGTGATGAGAATAAGAATTCTAGAGCTTTCAATGAAACTGTTATCTTTTGTTTTCTCTTTGCAATACCTAGTGCATTTGGCATTTTTATTCTAAGCGAGGAAATTATTAGAGTGTTATTTGGTAGGGGAGAATTTAGTAATAATGATGTACTAATCACCTCCAAGATTTTACTAATATACTCTTTTTCATTGCCCGGTTATATGCTTGCAAGAATTTTCAATCAAATATTTTATTCATATGAGAAAGTTGAGTACCCAGTTAGGGCAGCAGTTCCTACTTTTATATGTAATCTAATTTTATGTTTCTTACTCTATAAACCTTTAGGTGTTATCGGATTAGCTTTAGCTGGTGCTATAAGCGTATGGTTAAATCTATTTATTCAAATTTATTATTTAAAAAAATACTTTAACAGTTTTTTTGAAAAATTATTAATATTTGATCTTAAGAAATTAATTAAGATTTTATTAAGCTCGTTTAGTATGTCTATTTCAATATTATTTATTAAAAAAATTATAGATCTAAATATATATTTTGACCTGTTAATTCAAATTCTTATTGGTCTAGTGATATACTTCTTCATACTAAATTGGCTTAAATTAAGTGAATTAAAACTTATTTTTCAATTGAAAAAATTTAATTAGGAATTTTATTTACTAATCTTTTATTTAATTTAAAAGTATTTTTGCCCTAAATTTATGGGCGTGTAGCTCAGCTGGTTAGAGTACTTGCTCGACACGCAAGGGGTCACAGGTTCGAATCCTGTCACGCCCACCATGATTAATTGAATTTTTCAAGATCAAGTGTTCCACCTATAAGTATTAATCCTTGAAAAAGGTTTTTTAAACTCTCATGCTCTACATTTCTAGCATAGCAAGAAAATACCTCCTCTAATTCTTCCCATCCATCACGAATTGGTACCTCGATTTCATATGTATCTGAGTCCTCTAATTTTCCGCACTCTTTAAGTAATTTTAGCCAATCTAAAAATGATGTTGGATTTAAGTTAAAAAAATCTTTTAGGATATAGTTAATATTTATTCTTTTTTCTTTTACATAGTAATTTATTTCTCCCTTTATTAAGACACCACTGTCACGATGCTTAACCTCATCAAAAGAAAAAATATATTTCGTAGATTTCCCATCAACTTTTGGAAGTTTTTTTTCAACCAACGTATAATTTCCAATTGAAAAATCTTTTGAAGATTTTAAATTATATTTATTTGAAGTGTCTAAAACGACTCCAATATTTTTAAGTGCTTCCGGTAATTTTTTAGAATGATCATCTTTTTGAGTTTCTTCAATTTTTTCTATATCTAAATTTGATAATTCATCTTTACAAAGGGTAGGAGATTTATTTGCTAGATAGACCTCACGAATATCTACTGTAATAAAAGATCCTATCGCACTGATATTTCTGTCTGTAGGTAATGAATCACATGGAGCTAGATTTGCTAATTCTGGCTTATAATTTTCAATGTATCTTGGTGATTTATAAACAACATGTGATTTAGTCCACTTTATCAATCGATCTTCATTAGTTAATTTTGTCCAATCTTTATATATTGTGCCTTTTGTAGCCCACTCACGCTTTGCATATTTTTCTAATAAAGAAATATTATCTACAATTTCAAATTGCTTATCCATAATTTCTTTGACTGTCATCCCATGGCGATTTTGATATTCAAAAAAATTAAAATTTAGAGAATGAAAAGCCTCAGCTAATATAGAAATCATTGGTGCAACATCTTTAGAATAATCCCATGCTAAAGCCCCTCTAGTTGCCCATGTCACAAATATTCCCTCTTCGTCAAAAACTTCAAGCATGAAACGAATATTATAAATAGCTAAATCTAATAGCTCTTGATCTTGAAATCTAATAGCAGAAAATAATTGAGCGACACTCATCTTCCAACGATTAGATCCACAAGTATTTACATCTGGAGGTTTTTTTAAATTCTTATTTCCAATATTTTTTTGCTTAAATGGGTCACAAAGAACTCTATCATTATAATTTCCTACTTTTTCCATATCTAATGTTTTGAGTTTTAACAAAAAATACTTTTTTAAAATCTCTCTCTCATCTTCTGAATAATCAAAATAATCATAGTAAAAAGAATAAAAAGTTGCATTTGTAGTAATAAAAGCCACAGAATCATACCTGGCACTTGAGAAATCATTTGGGAGAACTTTACCTTTTACAGAGTCTGTCTTTGCAACCTTCAATAAAACTTCTTGATGAAAAGATATGTCTCTCGATGTATGAAAGTATAATGGAAAAAATCCATTGCATTTATTACTACCCTTTATATCAAAATTAATTGTATAGTTTTCTATGCATTCTTTTGCTTTTTCTAATTGGTTTGAAGGCACTTCTCTAATTTTTATTAAATTAAAATTATTAAGAGCATTGTTGTCACTTGAAAAAGGCCAAATGTTATTTATTTTAATTTTTGTTATTCGATCATTATAATATTCTTCTCCAAATACTCTTTTAATTCTCTTTTGTAAGTCTATTATTTTTTTATTTGACTCAATTTTTTCAGTTGTATCAACTTGTTTTCCATCTTTAAAAGTTAAAGCGTTTAATGAATAAGTATTTGTAATTAACAGAAAAAGGAAGAAAAAATTTCTAATTAAAATCATTATTTAATATTTTAATATTGTCTAAACATAAGATAAATCAATAATTATGTAATTAATAAATTTTCATAAAAGATAGTTACATAATTATCAGTTTACTGATAAAATTAATAAGTTATTTATGTTTAAAAAATTTCTTTTAACTATCATTTTATATTACTTAACTAGTGGATCACTTCATGCAAACAGCTACTCTATTTTTGGAGGCACATATGATTATGATGACGATAACACAACTAATTTAATTGGATTAAATTATCATCTATCTAATAGTGAAATAAATTTATTAAATATTTTAACAATAAACCCTGTTGTTGGTGGATTAGTCACTGCTAAAAGTGCCAGTATGTTTTATGGTGGTTTTGAAACAAATTTAGGTTCTGATTTAATTTATTTAAATCTTTCTTCTTCAGCAGGTATTTATAGTAATGGTGATGGTAAAGATTTAGGAAGTGCTATCCAATTTAAGTCAGAAGTTAACTTACTCTATAGTTTATCTGATAAGACTCGAATTGGCATTGGTTCCCATCATATTTCAAATGCTGGTTTAGACTCTGTAAATCCAGGGACTAATAATTTTTACTTGATTTTTAATAGAAATTTCTAGATTTTTTCATAATTTATTCATTTGTTAATTTGTTAAATTCGTTTATTTTTATCACTTATGACTAAAAACTTCTTAGCATATCTTTTATTTTCAGTCCTAATTGTAATAATTTTAGTTATTGGCTACGAAGAAATTAAAATTTATTTTGATGCTAATCCTTATATAAACGGAATAATTCTTCTTACACTTGTTATTGGATTTTTCCTTTACTCATTTAAAATATTTTCATTGAGTTCCGAGTTTAGGTTTATGAACTCCGTGGCTTTTGGAAAACTAAAACTTAGTGACTCATCTTTAAATAATTACCCAATGACAAAATCTATTGCAAATAATTTAGGGATAACTACAACAAATAAAAGTATCACAAAAACACTTGATGAAATACTTGACGATCTTCTATCATCTATAGAAAGTGGGAGTGACATATCCAAGTACCTTATCAATTTATCTATTTTTTTAGGATTAATTGGAACTTTTTATGGATTACTATTGACCATTGGTAGTGTTTCAAATGTTATTGATGGTTTAACAATTGAACAACAGGACTTTGGGGCATTCTTTAACAATTTAAAAGACGGATTGAAGTCACCTTTGTCAGGAATGACTATTGCTTTTAGTTCCTCACTGTTTGGCCTAGTAACCTCTTTGATTTTAGGGCTTTATGAAATAATCACTAGAGGAGTCAAACAAAGTTACTATGAATTCTGTGAAAATCAAATTCGCCTTTTTTATAGATCTAGCCCAAATGTTAAAAAAATTTCTCAAAATTCTGATAATTCATCTTTGGCCCAAAACATTGCTTCTAAACTTGATGAAATAGTTGATGGAATGAAAAATTCTAGTGATGATTTAAGAAAAGAAGTTATTACAGAGCTTAAGTCTGTAAGTAAGTCTATAAAAGACCTAGACAAAAAGTGAGCTATATATCAAAAACTCAAACTTCAGACAACGATAATATAATTTGGCCTGGATTTGTGGATGTATTGGCGTCCACACTAATGGTCATAATTTTTATTGTTTTACTTTTTACAGTAGCGCAAGTTTATCTGGGTGACTTAGTTGTAGGAAAAAACCAGCAAATTCAAACTTTAGAAAAGACTATTGACATCCAAGATGAGACTATAGTGGAACAAGATGTAACACTAACAGATAAAGAGATTGAATTACTTGATAGACAAAATCTAATTGAAAAACTTGATGAAGAAATATCCTCTAAACAATCTCAAATTCTTGCACAAGACACTATAATTCAAGATCAATCACTTGATATAGATAAATTAAATACAATTATTGCTAAAATTACAGAAGAGCTATCCTTATCATTATCTGATAGAGAAACTCTTCAACAAAACCTGTCTGATTTAAATGAGCAACAAAAACAGTTAAAGGCTGATTTAATTAAACTTGGTGGAGAAAATAGTGAGCTAGTTGGGCAAATTGGAGCATCTCAAAGTAGAATAGAAAATCTACTTGAGTCTTTAAGTTCATCTGAAGATATTAATCAAGAATTACAAACCAAAATATCTTCATTAGAGGAAGAAACATTAATACAATCAACTGATTTAGCTGAGGCTTTAAATTTAATATCTAATTTAGCGTTAGATATTGAAATACTAAGTAATGAAATTAACATTTTAAATAACTTATTAGAGTCAAAAGAAGCTGAAATAGCCCAAAATGAAATGGAACTTGGGGAACTAGGAGATAGGTTAAATAGAGTACTTACAAGTGAGCTGTTTAAACTACAAAAGTACAAATCAGAATTTTTTGGAAAACTATCTGAAGCTTTAGCTGATAGAGAGGATATTCAGATCAAAGGAGATAGATTTATTTTTCAATCAGAAATATTATTTGACTCTGGAAGTGCTAATTTTCAAGATGAGGGAAGGATAGCTTTATCTCTTATTACCAAAACAATTATTGAAGTTACTGAGTCAATCCCTTCTGATCTAAATTGGATACTTCAAATAGATGGTCATACAGATAAAGTACCTATTTCAACCTCTCAATTCCCCTCTAATTGGGAGCTTTCACATGCAAGAGCGCTAGAAGTTGTTAAATTTCTTATTCAACAAGGTATACCAGCTAACAAACTTTCAGCAAATGGATACGGTGAGTATCAACCAATTAATTTAGGTGATACAAAAGAGGACCTAAAACAAAATCGAAGAATCGAATTAAAAATTACTCAAAACTAAATTTTACTCAATCCACATTTTAATAATTTTATCAGGATCATCCACTAAACCATTTTTTACAGGATCACCCATTTTTATAGCATCAACAAATTCCATACCTTCGATTACTTCACCCCAAACAGTATATTGCCCATCTAAGTGCGGTGTATCTCCAAAACATATAAAAAATTGACTGTCAGCACTATTAGGGTCTTGAGATCTAGCCATACTCAACGTACCTCTTTGGTGGGGTAAATCATTAAATTCAGCCTCAATATTTTTACCAGATCCACCTGTGCCAGCTCTTCTTAAATCAAAATTATCTGAGTCAGAGTTACCAAATTGAACATCTCCTGTTTGAGCCATAAATCCATCAATAACTCTATGAAAAACTACTCCATCGTAACTACCTTTAGCGACTAGATCAGTAATTTGCTTAACATGCTTGGGTGCCTTATCTTCGAAGGTCTTGATTTTGACGATACCGTCTTTAAGTTGTAAATTAATAACATCCTCCTTGGAATATAGATTATTAGAAAATAATAAAAATGAAATTGAAACTAGTAACTTAATCAAACTCATAATGAGAAACTAACATAGTTTATAATCAATAAAATTTATTTATTTGATAATTCTGTCGCTATTGATGTTATTTTTTTTCTAAGTGAATTAAGACCGTTTGACCTTGATTGTCCTAAATGATTGGAGAGGCCGATTTCTTCAAAAAAAGATAACGGATTATTTATAATAGTTTCAGGGGTTTCCTCATTGTAAGTATAATAAACTAAATAAAACAAACCTTTTACAATTACAGAGTCACTTGAGCCAGAAAGATTAATTTTTCCATCAATAAATTCTGGTACCATCCATAAATTCGATGTACATCCTTGTACACGATATTCCTCAGTTTTATAGCTATCATCAAGAACAGGGAGTTTTTTTCCTAAATCAATTAAATATTGATATTTGTCCTCCCAATTATCAAAAAACGAAAAATCCTCTTTAATTTTGTTGATTTTTTCATTAATTAACATAGATTTTTGCCTTATTATTAATAACTAATACATTAAATTATGAAAATTAAAAGTTCTCTTAAAACAGCTAAAACCAGAGATAAAAATAATCAACTGGTTAGAAGAAAGGGTAGGTTATATGTGATCAACAAAACAAACCCAAGAATGAAAGCCAGACAAGGCTAACAATCAATCTAGATACTTCTCAACTTCCAATGCTGCCATACATCCCATACCAGCAGCTGTCACAGCCTGTCTGTATATTTTATCTTTTACATCTCCTGCAGCAAAAACACCATCAATAGAAGTTTTTGTGCTATCTGGATCTGTGATGATATATCCTCCATCATCCATCTTTAATTGACCTTTAAATAATTGTGTAGCCGGATCGTGCCCTATTGCAATAAATACACCATCTATTTTAAGGGTTGAGGTTTGATTATCTTTTTTATTGAGTAAGTCTATTGATTCTAAATCATCATTACCATTAAACTTAGTTACTTCGCTGTTCCATATAAATTCAATTTTTGAATTTTCTTTCAGTCTATCTTGTAATATTTTTTCTGCTCTTAGTTTATCTCTTCTATGAATTAGATAAACTTTAGTTGCAAACTTTGTTAGAAATAAAGCTTCTTCAGCTGCACTATTTCCTCCACCAATTACAGCAACTTCTTTATCTTTAAAGAAAAAACCATCACAAGTGGCGCAAGCTGATAATCCATGACCTTGAAATTTAGACTCATTTTCTAAACCAAGCCACCTCGCTTGAGCTCCAGTGCTTATTATCACAGTTTTTGTATTTAGAGTTGTGCCATTATCTAAATTTAATTTTTTTACATCTTGATTTAAAAAAACTTCAGTTACTTGTGAATTGATAATTTCTGTACCAACGTGAGCAGCTTGTTTTTGCATTTGATCCATTAACCAAGGACCTTGAATAGGGTCTTCATATCCTGGATAATTTTCTACATCAGTAGTTATGGTAAGTTGACCACCTGGTTGAAAACCACTCACTAAAATGGGTTTTAGATTAGCTCTAGCAGCATATATGGCGGCAGTATAACCTGCTGGACCTGATCCTATAATTATTACATTATTAATTTCAGCCATTTATTGGCCAACTAGTTGGAAAAGTTACATAATTAATTTGCATACATCTTCTCTCAATTTTAATTTCTTTTTTTTCAAGTCCGTGCCATGTATTGTTGCCTGAAGCAAAAAAATATCCTGTATTATGTCTATAAGGGACGGTCTTAACAAGTTTCATATCGGTATCATAAAAATCTGTTCCAAGTTTCTCTGACTCATCATAAGTGTTAATAAACAACATCATTGTCATAAGCTTTTCCTTTATGTCCAAATGTGGTTTTAGCCAAAATCCCTTACGATCAGAAATATATTCAATCCTAATAAAACTATTTGAGAGATCTTTTTTGATTTTATCTTGAATAGACTCAATAACATCTTTATCCCTCAAATCTTCAATTAGTTCCATTCCATTAGATAGGTTTTCGGAATTATCGCTTTCTAGGAAGACTCTCAGCTTACCATCCAAACCATCGCCACCAGCATCAGCAGCTCTAGTACCATCAAAGGACCTTGGTGCATCAGATATATTTACATCATTAAGCTCGTTTATAAGCTCATTTGTAAAAGGAGAGTCAAGTTCCCAATGAGGAAAAGGATTAGAGTATGTAGTACAACGATTTAAAATTGATTCCTTAAGCATCTTCAGAAATAAACCTTAAATTAGATTGTATCTTATTCAAGATCTTAGTTTTTAGTGTCTCGTTATACTCACTTATAGAAATTTCATATGGTTTTACATTTTGATCATAGAATTGAGCATAATTGTGATTTGTGATTTTATCAAAAAACTGATGATATCTTATGGGACACAACTCCTCCTCAAATTTAAATAAAAACGTTCCAGCTTCAGATGATATAGCTTCAGATACCATAGATATTGAGTCCCAAGTTACTATTTGTAAATTACCCTCAGACAAAAGTTCTCCATATTCTTTTGGATTAAATAAATCATAAAATATATATACGTTTTTCATATTAATTTTTGATAACTCATCTATAAAGCTATTTGGAGTTCTTCTAGATGGAATTATGTTTACTTTAAACTTTTCACCTAAAAATTTAATTTCGTTAAAAATTTTTTTCTGTGTTTGAGGATTAAATTTAAAATATTTATTAGGTCCACCAATTATAAAATTAATAGTTTTTTTACTTCTAACATTTTTTTTAAATTTTATATTATGTAATGCTAGCAATGTCGAAATGCAATTCTCTAAATCTAAATTATCATGCTCTGGACAAATTATTAAATCAAATAAATTATGATTAACTTTTGGATTTTGAATATGAATATTAAAAATAAGATTTTTATATTTTTTTTTTAAATAAATTGATGCTTTTACACTTTTTTTACCACAACTAATAAGTATCGTATTTTTTTTAATTTCTAATAAAGATAAATTTTCATAAGCAAAACTACTTGTGGGTATTAATTCAATTGGTAAGTATTTAAAAAAAGATTTTATTTTTAAATCAAAGTTTTTATAGTCTTCAGATATTAAACTTGCCAATCCCTCTATCTGGCTTCTCATACCAGCAGCACCTTCGCTGATGGTAATTATGTTAAATTTATTCAAATTTTATTATTTAAATCTTACTGACTTAATTTCGTATGAGGTAATACCTTTTGGCGTAGAAACTTCTATATAGTCACCTTTTTTTTTACCAATTAATGCTCTAGCTATAGGACTAGTAACAGATATTTTTTTTTGTTCAATGTCAGCCTCTACTTCTCCAACTAATTGGTACTTTGACTCCTTATCATTATCTAAATTAATTATCGAAACTGTGGCTCCAAACTTTACGACAGTTCCTGATAGTTTGGATACATCAATTAGTTCAGCTTGAGAGATTATACTCTCAATTTCAGCTACTCTGCCTTCAATAAAACTCTGTTTTTCTCTAGCAGCGTGATACTCAGCATTTTCAGAGAGATCTCCATTACTTCTAGCATCAGCAATGGCTTTTATAATAATTGGTCTTTCAACAGTTTTCAGATGTTTAAGTTCATCGAGGAGTTTTTTTTGCCCCTCTTCTGTCATTGGTATTTTTTCCATTTTTTAATACAATTTTTATTAAGTTGTAGAAAATATTGAATTTTCTTAGGTATTACAAATGAATTTTTAAATTAAAAAGAATGATGAATTTGTATAGGTTTTACAGAAATTGGCTTATTTTTTAATGTTATCAATGATTTTATTAATATTTTTGCACTTCTAAGGTTAGTATAGTAGGGAACATTAAGATCCACAGATGTTCTTCTTATTGTGAAACTATCAATTATTGCCTGTTTGTCCTCAGTTGTATTGATTACCAAATCTATTTTATTTTCCTTAATATATTCAACTACATGGGGGGATCCCTCAGCCACTTTATTAACTAAATTTGAAGAAATTCCCTCTTTCATTAAATAGTCGTGGGTGCCTTTCGTAGAAAATAAATTATAGCCATTATCTGTGAATGATTTAGCCATCTCAGATATACTTTGCTTATCCTCATCTTTAACAGAAATGAATATATTTTCTATATTATTAAGTTTCTGACCAGCACCAATTTGACTTTTTAAATAAGCTAAATAAAAATCCTCATCAATACCCATAACCTCACCAGTGCTTTTCATCTCTGGTCCTAGAATGACATCAGTATTGGGGAATTTGTTAAATGGAAAAACAGCCTCTTTGATTGCAAAATATGGTAAAGAGCTATTATCAAATTCCTGATATTCTTTTGATAAAGTTTTACCAACTATTAATTCAGCTGCTATTTTAATAAATGGTATTCCTATGGCCTTTGCAAGAAATGGAATGGTTCTGCTAGCTCTTGGATTTGCTTCAAGAATAAAAATCTCATCATCTTTGATAGCATATTGAATATTCATTAAACCAATTGTCTTTAATTCAGTTGCAAGAGATATACTAAATTTTTTAATATCAGATATCACTTTATCATTTAGAGAGAAGGGGGGTATACTACAAGCACTATCACCCGAGTGAATACCAGCTTCTTCAATGTGTTCCATAATACCAGCTATCATAGTATTACCTTGACTATCTCTTAATACATCAACATCAACCTCTTTTGCATTTTGAAGAAACTCATCAATTAAAATTACATTATTTTCTAATGCCCAATAGTTTTGATCTATATAATCTTGCACATCATCTAAATGGGCCATTTTTTCCATCATTCTTCCACCCAAGACATATGAAGGTCTAAGCAGAATAGGAAACTTTAGTTTGGAAGACTTGGCAACAAGCTCTTTTGTTCCTAAAGAAATGTCACTTTTTGGTTGTTTTAAACCTACTTTACTGATTAATTTTTGAAACCTCTCTCTATCTTCTGATATATCTATTGCTTCAAAAGAGGTGCCGAGTATCTTATAACCATACTCTTTGAGCTTGTTGGCTATTCTTAGAGGTGTTTGTCCACCAAATTGGACTATTACCCCCTCTACAACACCGGTCTCGTTTTCTTTATCAATAATATTTTTGACGTATTCAAATTCCAAAGGTTCGAAATAAAGTTTATCTGAAGTATCATAATCAGTTGAAACGGTCTCAGGATTACAATTAATCATAATTGTTTCATAGCCAAGTTTCTGAAAAGATTTTACAGCTTGGACACAACAATAATCAAATTCAATACCTTGACCTATTCTGTTAGGACCAGAACCAAGAATGATTATCTTTTTTTTGTCAACCGGTCTAGACTCGCAACTAAATTCGTTTATCTCAGAGGCGAAAGTTGAATAAAGGTAAGCAGTAGAAGAGTCGAATTCATTTCCACATGTATCTACTCTCTTAAATATTGTCTTTAAATTATTATTTTTTTGAAGAATATAGATCTCATTTATATAAATTTTTGTTAAATTACTTATATGGTAATTTGAAAATCCAGTTTTTTTAGCTAATGTTAATAAATTTTTATCTAGGTTATTACCTGCCTTTACTAATTGCTGTTCGATATTGATAATTTCATTAATTTCTCTTAAAAAAAATAAATCTATATGGGTTAACTCACTTATTTCATTTAAAGATATTTTACGTCTTATAGCTTCAGCAACTATTAATAATCTATCAGGTCTTTGTTTTGTAAGTAGATTTTTTAAATTCTCATCTTTTAGATTTAATAATTCGTGACTAATATCTAAACCAAAGTTATCAGACTCTATCGAATAGAATGCTTTCAAAAGAGACTCTTTGAAAGTCCTGCCAATTGACATAATTTCACCTACTGATTTCATAGCAGTATTTAACTCACTAGGAGTACCTTGAAATTTTTCGAAATTAAACTTTGGAATCTTGGTTACAATATAATCAATTACTGGTTCAAAACTTGCAGGAGTTACTTTCGTAATATCATTCTCTAACTCATCTAATGTATAACCAATCGCTAAGAGAGCGGCTATCTTAGCTATAGGGAACCCGGTTGCCTTTGATGCCAAGGCAGATGACCTACTTACTCTAGGATTCATTTCAATAATCAAAATCCTCCCATTTTTTGGATTTACTGCAAATTGAACATTAGAACCACCAGTTTCTACACCTATTTTTCTGAGTATCGCAATACTTTGATTTCTTAATTTTTGATACTCTTTATCGGTTAGTGTAAGTGCTGGAGCTATGGTTATACTATCGCCCGTATGTATACCCATAGGATCTAAATTTTCTATAGAACATACTATAATTGAATTATCTAAGTTATCTCTTACTACTTCAAACTCAAACTCTTTCCAACCAATTAACGACTCTTCGACAAGAGTCTTTGATACAGGACTTAAGTCAATGGCGTTTTTGACTTTAGAGATAAATTCATCTTTATCGTAAACAATTCCACCACCTGTTCCACCTAGGGTATAAAAGGGTCTTAAAATTAATGGGAAACTTACCTCATTAACTATTTTGCTAAGATCAGATTTATCATCAACTATTATGCTGAATGGAGTCTCAAGTCCAATTTCAGACATGGCCTCTGCAAATAATTTTCTATCTTCTGCTACGTCTATAGACCTAGGACTAGCTCCTAAAATCTTTATAGAGCTATTTTTGAAATAATTCTCTTTATTTAATTCTCTTATAATATTTAAAGCGGTTTGACCGCCCATTGTTGGTAAAATTGCATCTGGTTTCTCTTTATCAATTATTTTTTTTACAATTTCTTTATCAATAGGCTCAATATAAGTTTTGTCTGCAAATTCAGGGTCTGTCATTATAGTAGCAGGATTTGAGTTAATTAAGACAACCTCATAACCTTCTTTTTTAAGAGCCTTACATGCCTGACTACCAGAGTAATCAAATTCACAAGCCTGCCCGATGACTATTGGACCTGAGCCAATTACTAATATTTTAGATATATCTTTATTAGCTGGCATTCTTATCCATTAAATTTATAAATTCGTCAAAAAGATACCTGCTATCATGTGGTCCAGGACTAGACTCTGGATGATATTGAACTGAGAATAGAGGTTGATCTTTGCACTTCATACCATCTATAGTTTTATCAAACAATGATTTATGAGTAATTTGAAGATTAGATGGAAAATTTTTTTCTAGAACAACGAATCCATGGTTTTGAGATGTAATTTCTACTTTGTTTGTATCTAAGTTTTTTACTGGATGATTTCCTCCTCGATGACCTTTTTCCATACGAGCAGTTAAAGCATTAAATGCTAGGCTTAGAATTTGATGACCTAGACATATGCCAAATGTTGGGATTTTTTTATTCAATAACTTAGTTAATTCTGGTTTTATATTTTCATAAACTTTTTTGGGATCACCCGGTCCATTACTTAAAAAAATACCACTAAACTTTTTGTTTATTATTTCTTCAGCTTTAAAATGCATATCAAATTCTTCTATATTACAATCTCTTATTGATAAATTTTTCTTAATATTATCTTTTGCGCCAAAGTTCAAAAATGCAATAGAGTGTTTTTTCTTCTTTGTTTCTTGCTCTTTTATATTTAACTCTGATGTAAAATCTTTAATAACATCATTTTCTTCTAAAGAAAGACTTTGATCTATTTGTTTACAAATTTCTTCAATATTTTTTGTTTTAAAGTAATCTTCAGAACACAACATAATATTTTTTGGTCCAAAGTTTCTTATAATTTTAGTTAAAGACCTGGTATCTAAATCAAAAAAAGCACAAGAATTTTGATCTATTATCCACTTTGCAAAACTAGTTTGAGCTCTCCAATTTGAACTTAGTTCAAATAACTCATTACTTATAAGGCCAGATGCATGTATTTTCCAAGACTCATAATCTTCGTCATTACATCCAACTATCCCTATTAAGGGAAAGGTAAAGTTTATAAACTGAGATTTATATGAAGGGTCAGTTAAAATTTCTTGATAACCAGTCATACTGGTATTGAAGCAAATTTCAGCTATCTTGAACTCCTCTTTTGACAGAAACTTACCTTTGAAAATATAATTTTTGTTATAAATTAAGTAACCGTTTTGATAATTTAATTTTATTTTATTATCTAATACGGTCATATTAAATCATGTGTATTAGTATATTATTAAGGAGGAAATTCAAATGAGTTTGGCAAAAAAAATTTCTGATGACGTTAAAAGTGCCTTAAAAGGTGGAGATAAGAAAAAACTTTCAATAGCAAGGTATGTCTATTCTGAGTTAAAAAATTTTCTAATAAAAGAGAATCTAGACAGGGATGTGATCAAGTTATCTGACGAAAATGTAATCAAAATTATCAAGACCCAATTAAAACAAAAAAAAGAATCATTAGAATTTGCCTTACAGGCAAATGTTCAAAATAAAATCGATGACTTAGAATTTGATATTAATTACCTTAATAATTTTCTTCCCAGTTTGATGGGAGAAGACTCAACTAAAAATATCATATTAGTTCACATCAAAGAAAATAATTTAGAAAATAAAGATTTTGGAAAAATAATGGGTTTTTTGAAACAAAATTATAACAATAAAATTGATATGAATTTAGCCTCTAAAATTATTAAAAATATTTTTAAAGAATGACAAATGATAATATCAAAGAGGTCATAAATAGAACTTCTATAGTTGAAATTATTAACTCATCAGTTCCTTTAAAGAAGAAAGGTAGTAATTATTTTGGCCTAAGTCCTTTTAAAAAGGAAAAAACTCCATCATTTTCTGTTAATGAAGAAAAAAAAATATTCCATTGTTTTAGCACAGGAGAGCACGGGAATGTGATTGATTTTTTGATTAAAGTAAAAGGATATAGCTTTAAAGATGCATTGTATGAACTAGCAGATAAGGCGGGTATTGAATTAAGTTTTAAATCATCAAAATTAAACAATATTATTTATGATATTAACTCATTTACTAAAGATATATTTCACCATAATTTACTAAAATCTAACAGACACTTAGATTATCTATTAAAAAAAAGAAAATTTAATATGGACATAATTCAAAAATTTGAATTAGGATCATCGATAAATTCATTTGAACTTCAAAAAAAACTCCTAAATAATTTTGATATTAATAATTTAGTAGCTGCTGGTATTTTTAGTAAGAACAAAAATTCTAAACTATTTTTTTCAAATAGAATTATGGTTCCTATACTTAATATGCAAAATAAAACTTTAGGTTTTGGGGGTAGGGTAATTGATGACAGTTTACCAAAGTACATAAATACAGCTGAAACTAAGATTTTTAAAAAAAAACAAATCTTATTCAATGAAAAAATACTCAATAAACAAAATAGTAAAAAAATAATTATTGTCGAAGGTTATTTTGATGTTATTAAATTAGAACAAACCGGCTTTAATAACTGTTTAGCCCCTCTTGGAACTTCTATAAATCACGAAAAATTAATTGAAATAACTAAAAAAGGTTTTGAGATAATAGTATGCCTCGACGGAGACGTAGCTGGAAGAAATGCAACTATAAGATTAATGAATAATTTACTTGGTGATAAAAAATTTGAACTTGGAATTAAATTTGTATTACTTCCAAAAAATTATGATCCAGATCAATTAATAGAGTCTAACATGTCTGATAAATTGAATAAACTTATAGATCAACCACTGTCTATTGAAGAGCTAATAGAAAAGTATTTAGAGAAATTTAATAAAAGCACAGACATAGATAGCCAGTTTAAAGGGTCAAAAGTATTAAAAAGTTTACTTACAAATATATCCAATATTGATTTAAAAAAAATTCTTACTAAACATTTTAATAATATAAATTCAAGAAAAGTTAATCAAAAAGCCAGCAGTAATTCTAATACTCAAAATCTAGAACTTAAATTTGATTTAAAGTCAAAATTTTCTGCTGCCTTAATTATATTCTTTATTGAAAATCAATCTCAAAGAGAAAGGGTTTATGATTTAATAGCAACTGCTAAATTTGATGGAAAATTCAAAGAAATACGAGACTTAGTTATTAAAAAAACACTATTCAAATCAACAACTATTGAGATTTATTCAGAATTAGACTCTAAGGGATTGAATTTTACAAAAAATTTACTATTTTCTAATGAAGTTCGAAGGCTGTGTAGATTTGCATCACCTAAATTTAGTCACGACCCTTATAATGAAATTGAAAAAACAGTTAGTTTTATAAATAGTTAAAAATGACAAAAAAAAAAGTTAATACAAAAGGTAAAATTAAAAAAGTTATTAAAAAAAAAGCTGTCTTAGAAAAAAAAGCAAAAACATCAAGGACAAACAAAAAATCTGTCAGCTCATCAAATGCAATTGAATTAATCTATAAAGAAAACGAAAACCAGCTTATTTCATTAATCACAAAAGAATTTGATAAAGATATAGCTTTAAAAGCAAAAACATATATCAAGTCTTACTCTAAAATTGAGGACTCTATTATTACTGTAAATGATTTTTTAAACTATATTGAAAATCTTGATGAAGATCTCTTTAAATTATTCAAGGCTTATACTTCCTCTGCAGACTCAGATTCGTCATCTTCAAATGATGAAACAGAAGAGGAAGAAAAATCTCCTGGCGTAAAAAGTGATGATCCTGTTCGAATGTATCTAAAAGAAATGGGTAATGTTGAGTTGCTTTCCAGAGAGGGTGAAATAGCAATTGCAAAAAGAATCGAGTCTGGTTTGGACAGAATGATGAATTCAATTCTTGAGTGTCCAGCTTCGATAGATATTCTTAAAAAATGGATTGACCAAGTTAAACATAATGAAATTAATCTGAGAGAAATAGTTGACTTTGATGAATATTTTAATGAAGACAACGACCCCTATTCAAATTCTTCAAAAAGAAAAGAAATTCAGAAAATAATTAATGATAAAAAGAAAGATCTTTTAAAAGAAAAGCAAAAATTGATGAAAGATCAAGGGATAGAAATAGATAAAGAAAAACTTCAAGAAACATCAAATGAAGAAGATATTGAAAATGAGAGCTTTTCAATTTCTATAATAGAGGAATTTTATAAACCTGAAATTTTAAAAAAATTAGATAGAGTTTTAGTACTGTCTGAAAACATCACTAAAATTAAAAAAAATAAGAATATTGCTAAAATTTCTGACTTAAAATCATTAAAAGAACTTAAAAAATATCAGGATGAGATACTTAATTACTTTAATGAAATAAAAATTAAGCCTCATAAATTAGAGGAAATAATCATTCATCTTTATTCAATCAATAAAGAGATACAGTCAAAAGAGGTCTCTTTATTAACCTTAGCTACACAAAATAAAATAGGTAGAGATGTCTTTTTAAAATACCATAGTCTAAAAGATACTTACACGCTGTACCAAAAACATATGACTTCTCAAGATGAGTCGTTTAAAGCTCTATTTCAAAAAAATAGTGATAAATTAAAAGCAATTTACAAAGAAGTCCTAAGTTTATCAAAAATAGCAAATCAAAATACTATTGAATTCAAGGAGAAAGTCAGAGAAATACAATCTGGTCAAAGAACGGCAAATCAAGCTAAAAAAGAAATGATTGAAGCTAATTTACGCTTAGTTATTTCAATTGCAAAAAAATATACAAATAGGGGTCTTCAGTTTCTAGACCTCATTCAAGAGGGAAATATAGGCTTAATGAAAGCAGTTGATAAATTTGAATACAGAAGAGGTTATAAATTTTCTACTTACGCAACTTGGTGGATCAGACAGGCAATCACTAGATCCATCGCTGATCAAGCTAGGACTATTCGTATTCCAGTGCATATGATCGAAACAATAAATAAAATTGTGAGATCAAGTAGGCAATTAATTTTAGAATTGGGAAGAGAGCCTACGCCAGAAGAATTATCTGTTAGACTTAAAATGCCAATTGAAAAAGTTAGAAAAGTTTTAAAAATAGCAAAAGAACCAGTAAGTTTAGAGACACCAATAGGTGATGATGATGATAGTTTTCTTGGTGACTTTATAGAGGATAAGAACGCAGTTATTCCTGAAGATGCAGTTATGCAATTAAATCTTAGAGAAACTACAACCAAAATACTTTCTACGTTGACACCTAGAGAGGAAAGAGTTTTGAGGATGAGATTTGGTATAGGAATGTCATCTGACCACACTTTAGAAGAAGTAGGTCAGCAATTTAGTGTTACCAGAGAAAGAATTAGACAAATCGAGGCAAAAGCTTTAAGAAAATTAAAACACCCTATAAGATCTAAAAAACTTAAGTCTTTTATGGACTCTTAAAATTACTGTTAATTTAAATTCTTGTTTTTTTTTCATAAGATTATAATAGTAACAATTCTAATCATGGGCCTGTAGTTCAGTTGGTTAGAACGCGGTGCTCATAACGCCGTTGTCGCAGGTTCGAGTCCTGCCGGGCCCACCAAATAAGAAAAAAAGTTATATTTTATTTATCTCGATTACCAAAGCTTCTAAACTTCCTTTATTCTTTCTTAAAATTTTATTAAATTCTGATTTTTTGGTTACAAAATAAGATGTATTCTCAACTATCACATCAATAATCTTAAAAGATGACCCTGTATCTATTACTTTCCAATATAGACTTGCAGAAGATTTTTTATCAGAAATTTCTGATTTTATAATGTAAATATCATCCTTTATGTCTACATCTTTAAGAATTATTGAAGTTGAGTAATTTGAATTAGCTAATTTATATATAGTCTTAATAAGATAATCTGTGAATGCATACAAATATAAAGATAATTCGTTTTTTGAGCTTTTTTTAATTATATTTTCTCCAATAAGGCCATATGCGATTGACTTAATTGCAAAATTTTTGTTTACGAAGTTTTTATATTTTTCGTAATTGTCATTATCAGTTCCTTCATTATTATTAATTATCTCCAAGAATAGATTTGACTCTTCTTTGAACCATTCTGAAACCTCAGAGGCCTGAAGACTTGAAAAAGAAAAAAATAAAATTAATATAATTAAGTTTCTCATAAATATTAGTAAATATAGTTTGAACAACTATTCAATATAAATTTTTGGCACAGGTAAGTTTTGTATATACTCCTCTTCAAGTTGAGCATTCCTATTTTGATAATAAATTGACTTTATCATTTCATATCTATCAGATGATGCATCTCTAACTTTATCTAATTGATCATCAACTTCCGCTCTTTCATTAAAACCATTTCCTATTGCTATAAATTCTCTATTAGGAACATTACTTGAAATTGGATCAACAAAATATTCAACTACATCTCCACTAAAATCCCTAAGATTACTTGGACCTATTATGGGTATTACTATATAAGGGCCGCTTGAGACACCGCCTTTTGCAAGGGTAATTCCAAAGTCTGTTTCATTTTTTTCCATTCCTACCCTTGAGGCTAGGTCAAAAGTACCTAAGCTAGTTAACGTATTAATTGTAAAACGTCCAACTGAATTTAAAGATTTATAAAATTCTCCTTGAAAGATAAAAGACACAGTCCTAATTGGCTCCTTTAAATTGCTAAAAAAATTTGACACCCCTTTTTCAACCGGTTCTGGAGCTAAAAATTTATATGTTTTGACTATCGGTCTTATAGCAACATCATCTATAAAAAAATTAAAATTTAAAACAGCTCTGTTTATAGGCTCTATGGGATCATATATCTCATCGTACGAAATACTTGACACAGTTTCTTCCTCATTAGAGTAAGAGGGAGGTACTTGTAAAAAAGTTACAGAAATTATTAAAAGAATTACTTTCAAATGTTTTTTCATTACGTAAAATCTTGAATCATTATATTACAATCAATTTATGGATCTTAGTAAATTAAATAAAGAACAAAAAATAGCTGTTGAACATAAAAATGGACCACTTTTGGTACTTTCAGGAGCTGGAACAGGTAAAACTAGAGTTTTAACATCTAGATTTGTTTATATTGTAAAAAATTTAAATGTAAATTTTGATAGGATTATAGCCGTTACCTTTACAAATAAGGCTGCTAATGAAATTAAAGAAAGGGTTAACGCTGCACTCCAGAGTAATATTGATACTCCATGGGTGGGTACTTTCCATTCCATATTTGCTAAATTTTTAAGGAAACACTCAGGTTTAGTTGATTTAAAATCTAATTTCACAATATTAGACATCGACGATCAAAAAAAACTTTTAAAACAAGTTTTAGAGTACTGTAAAATTGATAAAGATATAAGTGAAGCCATTTATCATAACGAAATTCAAAATTTAAAAGATAATAAAATAATTTTTAACGAAAATAAAAAGATTTCTAAATTTTCATCTATTGAAAGGTTGAATGATATTTATTCTTATTATCAACAAAGATTAATAGAAATAAATGCTGTAGATTTTGGTGACATACTTTTACATAGTTACCAAATACTCTCTAAAAATCCAGATATAAAAAAATCTTACCAAAATTTTATTGAGCATATTTTGATAGATGAGTTTCAAGATACAAACTTAATCCAATATGATTTAATAAAATTAATTTTAAATTCAGACAAAAATTTATTTTGTGTAGGAGATGACGATCAATCAATTTATGCATGGCGCGGAGCAAACATTGAAAATATTATTAATTTTCCAAATGAGTTTGACTCCCCTGTAGTTCGCCTAACAAAAAATTATAGATCAAATAGCTCAATTTTAGAAGCAGCGGCATGCATAATAAGCAATAATAAAAATAGATTAGGTAAAGACTTAGTTAGCTTTAATAAAAAAATACCTGAGCAAAAAATTAATTTAAATTCATTTTATTCTCAGGAAGAGGAGTCACTATGGATATCTGATAATATATCTAAAAAGTTTCAGGAAAATAATAGTATTGGAATTTTAGTCAGACTAACTGCCCAAATGAGAAGTATTGAGGACAAATTAATAAAATACGCTTTGCCCTATGAAATTATTGGTGGTCCAAGATTTTTCGAGAGAAAAGAAATCAAAGATATTTTGGCATATTTAAAACTAGCAAGTAGTTATAATGATGATCTTTCTTTTGAAAGAGTAATCAATTTACCTAAAAGAGGGATAGGAGATCAGTCAGTTAAATTAATTATTAACAACGCTAGAGAAAATAAAATTTCATTTTTTAAATCGTTAGAAGTTTTATCTAACGAAAATAACTTACCTGGATCTCTTATAGTTAAAACTAAACCATTTATTGACCTTATAAAAAAAATATCTGATCTCATAAAGAAAACCACTTTAGAGGATATAGGTATCTTTATTATTGAGGAGTCAGGTTATTTAAAAATGCTTGAAAATGAGAAAAACAAATTGAAACAAGTAGAAAATGAGTCACGAATTGACAATTTAAAAGAATTTGTAAATGCTTTATCTGAATTTGAAAATTTGGATGATTTCTTAGAGCATGTTGGTTTGGTAAACGAAAATCAAAAAAAAACTCATTCAAATTCTGTTAAACTAATGACCTTGCATGCTGCTAAAGGTTTAGAATTTGATCATGTATATTTACCAGGCTGGGAGGAGGGTATCTTTCCAAGCTCTAGAGCATTAGAGCAAAATTCTTCAAAATCTCTTGAGGAAGAGAGACGACTTGCTTATGTAGGAATTACTAGAGCAAAGTTTGATTTAAACTTAAGTTATGCTACATCAAGATATACATATGGAATGAATAATTATTCATTACCATCAAGATTTTTGAATGAAATTTCAAAAATTGATAAAAATACAAATAAATTAATTAATGAACATTCCCCGTCTAATCTAGAAAAAAAGATTACCTCTGATAATGTTCAACTGAGTCCTGGTAAAAAAAGAATGATAGAATTTTTAAAAAAAAATAGTAAATGAAATTTTGGCTTATAAATAAATTTTTAAAAGATAATAAATTAGATTTTTACCTTATAACAAATAATGATTTACATCTAAATGAAAGTCCAAATTTAGATTTAAAAGACATATATAAATTATTTAAATTTGATTGTACTAGGGGATATATACTTTTCTTTATTAACAAATTTATTTTTTTTACCGACTCTCGTTATACCTTAGCAGCAAAAAACTTTTTCAAGAATAATTTTGAAATATATGATTTGAGTGAAACTTCTATTGTGGATTATCTTTTATCACAAAACAAAAATTTATCAGGCATTTTAGATTCAAAGTTAATTTCAATTAAAGAATTTAGAGAAATTAACTCTAAGTTAGAGAAAAATAAAATTATTATTACCCCCCAATCTGAAAATTTTTTCTTAAAGAATTATTATCCAAATTTTAATATTTCTTACCCTTTGAGCATGCCAAAATATTTAATACCAAGACCCTTTATTAAAAATTTAAAATGGATTAAAAGTAAACTAAATACTGATGGAATATTAATTTGGAATAATGCCCAAGTTGCATATTTACTTAATTTAAGGTCTTTTGAGCTTTGGAATTCTACTAAGCCATTTGCTGGCCTGTTTATTCCCAAAAAAAATATTAAACCCATTTTGATAACTAATAACTTAAATTTAAAAAAAGTAAGTAAAATAAGTAAAAGTTTTAATATTTTTAGAGAAGGGAAATTTATTAAATACCTTAAATTATCAAAACTTAAAAATATTGAGACTTCTTATGAATTCTTAAATCTAAATATGTATATGAGATTATCTAATTTTTTAAACTTATCTGAGACCAAAATTAATATTTCTAAATATATGGGTATTAAAAAATCAAAAGAAATTAAAAATATAGAGTCTTGCCATATTGAAGATGGTTTAGCTGTTCTTAAATTTATTATTGAATTAAAACAAAAAAAAATAAAACCCAAAAATGAATATCATATTTCAGAAATTTTATACAATAAAAGAAAACAGGGAATTAATTTTTTTAGAAATTCTTTTGATTATATTAGTGCATTTGACTCTAATGCTGCCATTGTTCATTATAAACCACACCCTGAGAAATCTTTATCATCAAAAAATAGAAATTTATTATTAATTGACTCTGGTGCCCAATATTTAGAGGGTACCACAGATGTCACAAGAGTAATTAAAATTGGAACAAAAAAAATTGCCAGAATTAAATATTCTTATACCTATTTGTTAAAGTCTTTAATTAAAATAGAAAACAAAATATTTCCAAGAAATATTAGATCATTTGAAATAGATTTATTTATAAGAAAATATCTATCTAAATTTAATATATCTTATAACCATGGGACTGGCCACGGTGTAGGAAATTTTGGTGACGTGCATGAAAAATATCCTATTATTTCCCCAAGATCAAAAGACATTTTAATCAATAATTCTGAACTTATATCTTTATATTTTAAAAATAAAATTAGATTTAAAAGCTTCATTCAATCAAAGAAACTTAGAGAACAACTACAAAACATTGATGGACTAGGTGAAAAAGTAATCAATTCATTTATTAATTACTTTTCTAATGAAGATAACCTTAAAGAGTCTTTTGCAATCC
>CACKOX010000002.1 GCA_902601865.1 uncultured Alphaproteobacteria bacterium
GATATTATTACGCAAGATCATATGAGAGAAATGAAAGATCGTGCCATAGTCTGTAATATTGGGCACTTTGATAATGAAATTCAAATAGATGATTTACAAAACTACAAATGGGAAGAGATCAAACCACAGGTTGATCAAGTAACATTTCCGGATGGAAAAAAACTAATTATTCTCTCAAAGGGAAGACTAGTAAATTTAGGGAATGCAACGGGTCATCCAAGTTTTGTGATGAGTGCATCCTTTTCTAATCAGGTTTTAGCCCAGATAGAAATATGGGAAAACTATAAAAAATATGAAAATAAAGTCTATGTTCTGCCTAAAAAACTGGATGAAATGGTAGCTATGTTCCATCTACAAAAAGTTGGAGCTAAACTAACTGAAATGTCCAAAGACCAAAGCGATTATTTAGGTGTTGAACAGCAAGGCCCATTTAAGAAAGATACATATAGGTACTAGTTATGAGAAAAGATTATATTTTTACTTCTGAGTCAGTGTCAGAGGGACACCCAGATAAGGTATCAGATCGAATTTCAGATGCTGTAGTTGATCATTTTATAGCAAAGGACCCCTTTGCTAGAGTTGCATGCGAAACATTAACTACAACTAATAAAGTTGTTTTATCAGGTGAAGTAAGAGGACCAGTGCAAGAAGATAAGGAAGAAATTATTTCAAAAGTAAGAGATTGCATCAAAGATATAGGTTATGAGCAAGATGGCTTTCATTGGAAAACAGCAGATATACAATATCTTCTTCACGGACAATCTGCTGACATAGCTATGGGTGTGGACTCATCCTCTGATAAAGATGAAGGGGCAGGTGACCAAGGAATAATGTTTGGTTATGCATGTAATGAAACAACTGAATTGATGCCAGCACCTATATTTTATTCTCATAAAATCTTAGAGATAATGGCCAAGGGAAGAAAAGATGGTAGCTTAAAAGGATTAGAGCCTGACTCAAAAAGCCAAGTAACTCTGAAGTACGTTGATGGTAAACCAAATGCAGTCACATCTGTAGTTATATCAACCCAGCACGCTGATGGACTCTCTCCTGCCGATGTTAAAGAAATAGTAAACCCTGCATTAAAAGAGTCTATCCCTGAAGAATTATTAAAAAATTTAGATGATAAAGAATACTACGTAAATCCAACAGGTAATTTTGTTATCGGAGGACCAGATGGTGATACGGGTTTAACAGGAAGAAAAATTATTGTCGACACCTATGGTGGTGCAGCGCCGCACGGTGGAGGGGCTTTCTCCGGAAAAGATCCCACAAAAGTCGATCGCTCTGCTGCTTATGCTTCACGATACTTAGCAAAAAATATTGTTGCTGCTGGTTTATGTGATCAGTGTACTATACAGTTGTCTTATGCAATCGGTGTAGCCAAACCATTGTCAATTTATGTGAACACTCAAGGCACTAATAAAATAGATGAAGCAAAAATTGAGTCTGCGATACCTGACATTATGAATCTTTCTCCAAGAGGAATCAGAGAGAAATTACAGTTAAACAAGCCAATTTACGAACAAACAGCAGCTTACGGTCACTTTGGTAGAACACATGACAGCTCTTCAGGAGCTTTTTCATGGGAAGCTCTAGATTTAGTGTCCGATTTCAAATCGCTAGCTTAATTGAGTTTGAGATTTGCAGTCTCAAATGAAATTGAGTTAAAACCTTTAGCTAGAAAAATATCTAGGTCTATTTCTAAAAACCAGATTATTTTTTTTGAGGGAGAGGCCGGTTCTGGTAAGACAACTTTAATCAGATATATCTTAAGTGAAATTAGCAAGTCAGAAAAAAAAACTTTTTCCTTCCAAGGGAGCCCCACGTATCAAAGAGAACATATTTACAATTTTAATAAGTTTAATATTATTCACTTTGATTTTTATCAAGTTCAAAATAACAAACTAGATTTGGATGAGTATTTTAATGATAATTGTGTTCTTATTGAGTGGCCATTAGAAAATCTTATTAAAAGATATAATCATATGGCTTTATCTATTAATATTTCTGTTACTGGTGAGAAAAGAAATATAGAGATAAAATCAAGTAATAAAAAATGGCTTCACAAAATAAAATAAATCTAATCAAAATAAAAAACCACCTTCAAAATAAAAATTTTAAAATAGGGGGCTTTTTAAATTTCAATTCTGATGCATCAGAAAAAATTTTTAAATTATGTAAAACAGCAAATCAATCATTACTTGTCCTCTCTTTTTTAAATAAACCTAGCGATTATCAAAAATATATTAAAGCAACTGATATTTTAATTTCTCAAAATGTTAATACACCAAAAATAATTGACCAAAGTAATTTACATAAGTTTGTAATCATGGATTATTTCCCTATTGCAAATGCATCAAAATATTTCCAAAAACCACAAATTAAAAAAATACTTCCATTGGCTGTGATAGCTCTTACAAATCTTCAAAAACCCAAGAAAAAGTTTTCAGGCGTTCAAGTAAAATCACAAAATAATTTACTAAAGGATGCATTGAACGGTATTGAGACTTTTATTGACCACTATGATCACAAGATCCAAATTGGTTTTTATCTCAATAAACTTGTGAAAGTATCTCTGAAAAAAAGTACTGAAAAATATAGAAAATTTAAACCAACTTTAACTCACGGTGATTTTTTTTTAGATAATTTAATTTATTACAATCAAAAAGTTTATGTTATTGATCATCAAGATACTCACTACAACCATCCATTATTAGATATTTCTTCATTGATTTTCGATGCTAGGAGATCTTATTCTACCAAAGTCGAAGATAAATTATTGAAGCTTTATGCAAGAAGAATGAAACTTAATCTCAAGCAGCTTAGGTCAGACATTCATATGATTAGTCTTTTACGTAATCTGAGAATTCTTGGTAATTGGGTGCAACTATATAATGCTGGAAAACCAAAATATCTTAAAGTCTTTAGAAAAAATACATGGGCTCAAATATTTAAACATGTCGAATATTTAAGACTTTGGGATTTAAGAGAAATATTTATGGAGATATATAACAAAACAAGTTAAATGGACGCTCTAATATTAGCTGCAGGTTATGGAATGCGAATGGATAACTTAACCAAAGATATCCCTAAACCCTTATTAAAAATAAAAAATAAAACACTTATTAGCTATGCAATCGATCTCATTAAAAACATGTCATTTGATAAAATTTATATCAATACCCACTATAAACATAATATGTTAGATAGATTTATCTCTGAAAATTACCCTGATATTACAATTTCTTATGAAGAAACTATCTTAGGAACAGGAGGTGGTATAAAAAACATACAAACAAACGATACAGTAATTCTAAATACAGATAATTTATGGGACCAGTCCTTTGAAAATGAATTAGAAAAATCAATTAAATTTTTTGATGAAAATAAAAGTTTTGATAGTGTCCTTCTTATAAATTCTAAAAATAATAATTTTGATCTTGAAGTAAATAATGAAGGGCTTATTAACTTTCCATCAAAACTATGCAATACTTCATTTCAGGGTTGTCATATTATTAGAAAAAACTCTTTGCATCCTTACCCTAAAATTTTTAACATTCAAGACTTTTGGAAAGATTGTTCGTTAAATGAAAAAATCTATGGATATGAGACTACTAAAATCAATGCTCATGTTGGGACTAAAGATGAGTATTTGAAATACAAATAATAATAACCATATTAAATATATGACAGTTGAACAAATAAGTGACGATGAATTTAATCAAAAAGTTCTTGAAGGATCAAAAGATAAGCCTGTTTTGGTAGATTTTTGGGCTGAGTGGTGTGGTCCATGTAAGGCTATTGCTCCTATTTTGGATAATTTAGCCTCTGAAATGGGTGATAAAATATCTATAAAAAAAATTAATATAGATGAAAATCCTCAAGCACCAGCAAACTTTAGTATTAGGAGTATACCCACAATGATACTCTTTAAAGATGGATCAATGGCTGATGCAAAGATTGGCTTAGGCTCAGAAGCGGACTTAAGAAGTTGGATTAACAGTAAACTTTAGAAGAAATTCATCTCAGAACACGCTTTATCAAATGAGATTTTATTTCCAATAAAATTTTTTCCCCTTTCACCTTGAAAAGCATCCTCAACATATTTATCCCATTCAATTTTTGGTATTCCAATTTCATTTAAATTTAATGGTGCTTCAAGAATTCTCAATGTTTCAGATAGTCTTTTTGAACTCTCAATGAGATCGACATTATAAATTTTTTCAAGGGATTTTTCTGTTTTTTCATCTTGGCCAATCAGACTCCTCATTATTGTCGGCAAAGTAAAAGAACAAGCTATTCCATGTGGAACATTAAAATTAATTGTTATCGGGTATGAAATATTATGTGCTATTGCAGTTTTAGTATTTGAAAAAGCTAGACCTGCATGAACACAAGCTTTAGCCATTAAAGTTCTCAACTCTATGTTTTTTAAATCATTTACAAGTTTTGGAAGTGTATCGATCACGGTTTGAGCACCTGCAATTCCATGAAATGTTGAAATCGGATTTGAGTTTACATTCCAAATGCTTTCTAAGGAGTGGGACAATGCATCAAGACCAGTAGAAATAGTCAGATTTTTTGGCTTGTTGATCATTAACTTAGGGTCAATAACTGATATTTCAGGATATAAAGATTTATCTGCTAATGAAAATTTACTTTTATACTCTTTATCCCAGACTGTAGCCCAGCACGTAAGTTCACTCGATGTGCCCGAAGTAGTAGGTATAGCTATAATTTTTTTTGGATCTTGAACGTAAGCTGATTTTTTATTTCTTACAAAATCATTTAAATATTTATTCTCACCTTTAAAAGCCGCAAGTAATTTGGCCGTATCCATGACAGAGCCGCCTCCAAGAGCAACAACTGTATCAATTTGACTTTCTATTTTTGAAAATTTTTCCCCTGCAGAAATTAAATCTTGATAGTCTGGATTTGGTTGAACATCATCAAAGATTTCTAGAGGCTTATTTGATAAATTGTTAAAAAACTCTCTATACGTATCAAAGTTATCATCAGGATGGGTAACAAGAATGTACTTTCGATTACTTATTATATGTTCAATTTCATTAAATTTTTCCGAACCAAAAATAACATTTACTGGATTATAGTATTCCCACATAAGACTTAGAGATTTTTAACAGCTTTTGAGAGAATTTGCATTTTTTGTTTTGCTTGATTTCTATCAAAAAACCCTAGACCACAATCAGGAGCAGCAATTAATCTTTCCTCATCAATATGCTCAAGAACTTCCCTGATCCTTTTTTGAATTTCCTCAACACTCTCCATACGACTTTTTGCTACATCAATCAGACCCATAATAACTTTGGTTTTTTTAAATTTTTCTAATAATTTTAAATCTAAAGGTCGGTGAGAGTCTTCCAAAGAAACTTCGTCTATACTAGAGTCTTCAACTAAGTCAGCAATTTTATCATATGCATCTAGGTCTGCTTTTTTGTAGTGTTCTGAGTCAAGCGAGTTAGGATAACCGCAGCAAATATGACAAGCTTTTTGAGTTTCTTTTAGTATTCCATGCATTGCTCTTTCTAAGTTTTCCATACCATAATCGTGTGTTTCTTCTGGTTTTCTGGCGAACACTGGCTCATCAATTTGAATGTATTGACAACCAGCTTCGGATAGAGCCTTAACTTCATTACTAATACATAAAGCTAGATCATAACCCATTTTTTTGGGATCATTATAATAATCATCTGCAATGGAGTCAGTTATTGTCATAGGACCAGGTATAGTTATTTTCACTGGGTTATTAGTAAACTGCTGTGCAGATTTCCAATCATCTACTAATCGTAATGATTTATTTGAAACTTTACTTGTAATTGTTGGGAGTGTTGCTTCAAAAGCTCCTTTCCTAACTGATTTAGTCGTTAATTGTTCAAAGCTTACCCCATTAAAAAATCTCAATTGATAAAAAATATAATTTTCTCGCCTTACTTCACCATCTGTGGGGATATCTATTCCGCTACTTGTCTGATCAAGAATTACTTCTTCAATAGCTTTTAAGAATAGTTTTTCTTTTTCCTCATCTTTCTCTTCATATACTTTATGGTCTTCACTTTTGGGATCCCAATTGGATAACAATCCCTTGGATTGTTTTTTTTCTTCGTCAGATTTATCTTGAAGAAACCAATCTCTTATAGGGGTGTAATTAGGTTTTGGATAAGCTCCAATAGTTGTAGTCTTAATGCTCATTTAAAAAAAAACAGCAGCCAGTATAATGACTGCTGTTTAAAAATCTAATGATAAACGGAATTAAAAAGACTTACATTAAGTCTTCAATCTCCTCCATCATTTCGGCCTGTAGATCACCCATATCGTCTGCATCACCTGTAGCAATTTCTTCTGTGTAGTCATAAATTACTTGTGTCACAGCAAGACCGTTTTCTCCAGGATATGCGAACCAATCAGCTAACAAAGGCAGCTGATTAACAGCAGTTAACTTGTTGGGGTTTGCATCATAAAAATCACCTAACAGGTCATTTGCAGCTTTGTTAGGAGGAACGTAACCTGTTGTTTCTGCAACAGCAGCTGCTCCTACACCTGATGTGATAAACTTTAAAAATGTCCATGCCGCTTGTACTCTTTCAGGATCATCTGATGTAGTAACTAACATCGCTGCGTTACCACCGGCAGGTAGTCTAGCTGGAGTTCCACCATTAACACCAGGTATTCCTGGGAAAGGCGCAGTCTTTAGCTCAAAGTCAGCTTTAGCAGCTTCAACAGAGCCTAAACTACTAGTACTCCAAAACATCATACCAATAGTGCCTGCATTAAACGCAGCTTGTCCGTCAGCAATAGAATAGTTAGGCATATTACAGCCACCCATGATATCTTTCATTTGTTCTAAAGTTTTTAGACCAGCATCTCCTCCCATATTGACTGCTCCATCTTTAACCATTGGAACATTTTGGCTATGCATTAGAGCTTGATGGAACCAGTTACCTGTAATATTCCATCCAAAGTAAAGAGTACCGTGTCCTGCAGCTTCTAATTTATTACAAGCGTCAATGACTTCATCCCAATTTGATGGAATGCTGCTAACACCAGCACTTGCTAAAAGATCCATGTTGTAGTAACCAACTGGAGTTGATACTGAAAATGGCAAGCCATAAACCTCTCCTCCAAAGGTAGATAAGCTCAACATAGCTTCATGATAACCGTCTTTTGCAAAATCTGGCTCATTAGCAATGAAAGGCTCTAAAGATAAAGCGATACCTTTGTCTACTAAAGGTGCTTGTCTATTAAGACCTTGCATGGTGATATCAGGTAAGTTTCCTGATGTTGACTCTCTTAGTATAGTAGCAGTAGCATCTTCATAGTTTTCATAAGTTGCTCTGAACTTAACTTTAATGTCAGGATGAGCTTTTTCAAACTCTGGCATAATTGCCTGGTATGTCACATCGAACAAACCTGAATAAGGATATGCAAATTCAATTTCTACCGCATTAGCGTTGTATGCGAAAACTGATGCAAAAAATCCTAAGATTACTTTTTTCATAGTCCCTCCTTAAAATAATAATAATTAATTATTAAATCCTTAATGTTAAGAATATGTTAAATTTTTAAAGCAAAGTAGAAATAATCAGTATGTGTGAGAAAAAATCTGTGAATAGTTCCTAAAAGCTGTTAATTACCAAGGTAATGAGAAGGTCTTTACATTTGTGTAACTTTTCATAGCCTCTATTACACCCTCTTTATAGCCTAATCCTGAGTCTTTTATTCCACCAAAAGGTGACATCTCAATTCTGTAACCGGGCACTTCCCAAATATTAACTGTGCCCACATTAAGACCGCTTATGTATTTTTTAATTCTTCTAAAATCGTTACTACAAACACCTGATGACAAACCAAAGGCCGTTGAATTTGAAATTTCCATTACTTTTTCATCATCATTGGGAACTCTAATGACAGGCACAATTGGACCAAAGGTTTCTTCAACAACAAGTTCTGATTTATAATTAACGTTGTCTATAAAAATTGGTGGCACAAGAGCTTCTTGGACCCCAGGGTTATAAAGAATTTTTGCACCATCCTGTTCAGCTTTATTTACTCTGTCATTAAACATACTTGCTGCCTCTTTATTAATTACTGTGCCCAACTGATTATTAATATCCATGGGATCACCAAATTTTATTGCTTTTGCTTTTTCCAAAGCAAGCTCGACAAATTTATCAGCAACTGATTCTTGAACTAATATTCTTTTTACAGCAGTGCATCTTTGACCGGAGTTTTTTGTTGCTCCCATGATTGCTAGATCAGCTGCTTTATTTAAATCATCATCATCTAAGTCACTCAAAACTATTAAAGGGTCGTTTCCACCTAACTCTAAAACAGTTCTTTTGTAACCTGCATTTTCAGCTATCAGTTTTCCAACACCAACGCTTCCTGTAAAAGTAATTAAATCTATATTTTTATTTTTAATTACTTCATTCCCAATGTCTTCAGGCCATCCTGTTAAAATTGAAAACATTTCTGGAGGAAGGCCACATTCATATAAAATATCTGCTAGTAGCATAGCTGTTAAAGGGGTCAATTCTGTTTGTTTACAAACAGTACAGTTGTTAGTTGCTATTGATGGAGCTATTTTGTGAGCAACCATATTTAAAGGATGATTAAATGGAGTGATTGCAGATATAGTGTTAAGCGGTTCTCTAATTGTAAATATTTTTCTTTGTTTTCCATGAGGTGTTAAATCACAAGAGTAAATTTCTCCGTCATCCTGGATACAAAGCTGAGCAGTAAGAGAAAATACATCAAAGGCTCTACCAACTTCATAAAGCGTATCTTGTTTCGATAGCCCAGACTCAAGTGAAATTAGATCAGAGATTTGTTCTTTTCTCTCAACAAGTGTTTCAGCAGTCTTTTGAAGTATTTTTTGACGATCATATCTAGATAAATTAGGTTTATAATTTGCAGCAATATCAAAGGCTTTTTGAGCATGTTCTGCTGTGCCAGCTGGTACTGTGCCTATAACTTTACCTGTGAAGGGATAGATAACATCAATCTTGTTATCGGTGTGAACAGTTTTTCCACCAATCCTCATACCCTCATTAATAATTTTATCAGTCATGATTAAGCTCCATTAATAGCATAAAAAAATGCATCATAGTTATTTAAACTTTGATCTTTGGCAATGTTTAGTTTTTTATTAGAAATAAAAGGAACTTCTCTTTCATGATGACCTCCATGAGATCTAAGGGGTTCCTTTAATTTTGAAAGATCATGATTAGCTTTTGAGGTACCAATTGTCATATCTTCAGATGACATGCATACGATATCACCTATTCTATCTGAAGGTAGCCTATATTCTCTACATGCTTCTTCTTGTTTAACAACTACTTCAATTTCTTTAATTGATGATATTTTGCTAATTGTTTCACCAATTTTTGATTTATCTTTTACATATATAGTGGCAAACGATCCCAGTGAACCATGATGAACTACATAAGGGTCAGTAATTGGAAGTATTACTTTAGCCTCATCTTTACCCATTTGATCATCTAAATAATCTTGAAGGAAGATGGCATTAGGTTCTCCATTAATATTTGCTTTAGACTTCATTCCATGATCTGCAGTGATGACAACCGAATTCCCATTACTACAAATTTTACTGACATACTTATCAAACATCTGATAAAAATCATTTGCTTCTTTATCTCCAGGTGCATATTTGTGTTGAATAAAGTCAGTGGTAGATAAATACATAATGTCAGGATTAAATTCTTCAAGTAATTTTACCCCAGCTGCCATAACAAATTCTGATAGATCCTGAGAATATACTTCAGGTACTTTCATTCCAATCCAGTCATTAATATTTTCAATACCATTTTCACTGAGAGTGGCCTGATCTGATTTTTCTGATGAAAAACAGATTGCTCTTCCTTCATTAAATTTTAAACCATTACCTAAAAGAGTCCTTAATTTATCCTTAGCAGTGATTACTGCTATTTTATAACCTTCATTATAATATTTCTCAAAAATAGTTGGAGCTCTTAAATATTTTGGATCATTCATCATCACTTCTTCACCGGTTGATGGGGTATAAAAGAAATTACCACTTATTCCATGAACATCACTAGGCTGCCCTGTGACTATCGAAATGTTGTTAGGGTTTGTAAAACTGGGAATAGCACTGTTAGCCATCAGATATTGGCCATTTTCCAGTATTTTATCAAGATTTGGTGTCAATCCTTTTGAAGAGGCGATATCAATATACTCTTTTTGACTACCATCAAGGCATATAACTACTACAGTTGAAGAAAGTGATTTATTGTATTGTCTTTTGTTTATTTCAATTTTATCACTCATAATTACTATTGCTTCATATAAAGAACAAACTTCCGATTAATGTAAAATTAATTCATAAAGTTTTAACATAAATTTTACAAATTTACTTTTAAAATGTCCTAATCAGAACTATTTTAGTTTTGAGGAATAAAAATAGATGGGGACAATTTCTTTAAAGAACATCAATAAGTCATTTGGTTCAACTGAGGTGCTTAAACAACTAAGCCTTGATATCCAAGATGGTGAATTCTTAACATTAGTCGGTCCATCAGGTTGTGGCAAATCCACTTTGTTAAAAATTATTGCCGGATTGGAGCAACAAAATAGTGGCGATGTAATTATTGATGATAAGAATGTTAACAGCACCAGAGCTAGCAAGAGAGATTTAGCAATGGTTTTCCAATCTTACGCTCTTTACCCGCACCTGACTGTCAGAAAGAATCTAGAAACACCTTTGAAATTAAGAGACTATAGTTTTGTAGAGAGGTTGCCTCTTGTTGGTAATTTTGTACCTAGTAGAAAAGAAAAAAAGAAATCAATTGATGACCTTGTTTTTAAAACATCTGAAACTTTAAAAATAACAGAACTACTTGATAGAAAGCCAGGTCAATTATCTGGTGGTCAAAGACAAAGAGCGGCATTAGGAAGGGCGATGGTAAGAGAACCAGTTGCATTTTTAATGGACGAACCCTTATCAAATCTTGACGCTGCATTAAGGGTTCATATGAGATCTGAGCTATCCGAGCTCCATAACTCTTTAAAGACCACTTTCATTTATGTGACGCATGATCAAGCAGAAGCACTTACAATGTCAACTCGAATGGCAGTTATGATTGATGGTGAACTTTTACAACTAGATACCCCAAGTGAGGTTTATAACAATCCTTCATCTTTGAGGGTTGCAGAATTTGTTGGTAGCCCAAAGATTAACACATTTGATGCTGAGATTAGATCTGATGGTTTCGCTGAATTTAACGGCATCAGGCTAGAGAAAAAATTTAATACTAATAGTCAAAAAGCCTTAGTTGCTGTGAGACCAGAACATTTAGAAATTACAAAGGATTCAAACAAACCTGCATTTGAGGCTAAAGTTTCATACAAAGAAAATCTTGGTTCAGATATATTTTACCATGTTCAAGTTGATCAGTCTGACTCAAAGATCATAGTGAGAGGTTCACCACAAGCCGGACTGATTTCAAATGGGGAAACAATTAAAATATGTCCCTCTCATTCCGAAGCTATGCTTTTTGAAATATCTGGTGAGAGAATTAGATAAATATGCACTATTCTAAAGCGCATATTTGGTTTGTTTGGCCTGCAATCATATTAATGATTGTAATATTAATACTTCCAATTTTTTTAGCCGGAGGTATTTCATTTACTAATTATAATCTTGGTAATTCTAGTTTTGAATGGGTTGGTATGGAGAATTATGAAAAAATGTTCTCTAGAAAAACCTATACAAAAATGATTATAGCTACCGCCACGTATGTTTTAATAGTTGTACCCGCTTCAGTTATTATAGGATTGGCAGCTGCTGTCATGCTTAATTCTCTCAGATTTGGTGCAGATATATATAAAACCATTTTCTTTTTACCTGTGATGGCAACTTTGTTAGCTATGGCTATTGCATGGGAATTTACTCTTCACCCCACTCTTGGAATTATTAATTCTTTTTTAGCTGATGGTTGTGGAGGTATTCGAGAATTTATTTTAGGTTTCCATTGGTTACCATGGGTTGGTTCCGAAGATAGCTGGTACAGTGTTGCTTGTGCAAACAATATGGACTTTCCATATTGGTTAAAAGATAAAAAAACAGCTATTTGGACAATTTGTTTTATTGGTATCTGGCAAGCATTTGGCTTTAATATGGTACTCTACTTAGCAGGATTAACCAGCATACCTCGTGAGTTATATCATGCCGCGGAAATGGATGGGGCTCATTCAACTTGGGAGCAATTCAAACTTGTTACTTGGCCTATGTTAGGCCCAACTACTTTATTCGTAGTAACTATAACTACAATAAGATCTTTTCAAGTCTTTGATACAATTGAAATACTTACAAAGGGAGGACCATCGAAGACTACATATGTGATGATGTATGCTATATTTGAAAAGGCTATCATGCAAAATATCACCAGTATTGGAGCAGCTATAACTGTTGTATTTATTGTATTTATAATTCTACTAACTTTTTTCCAACGCTATGTCATAGAGAAAAGAGTTCATTACTAAAATGTTAGCTAGACATTATATTGGCGAGTCATGGAAGCACGGACTGCTCATTATCGGTGCGCTAATTGTGTTGATACCATTTTATATGATGGTTTCCATGTCTCTGAAATCACAACAAGAAATTCAGTCAATATCCGGAGGTTTAGTTGGAGCGCAAGAGATCCAAACATTCCCTGTTTGTACTAAGCACGGATATACCGAAGAGGTATGTACAATGCGTCCTTACAAATACAATTTCTGGTTTGCTTTCAAAAAAGCTCCAATTCCGAGGTATTTAATGAATGGTTTGATTGTGACTGTGTCAATTTTTTTAATACAAGTCTTAATCGCTCTTCCGTGTTCTTACGCTCTCGCAAAACTCAGGTTTAAAGGAAGAGAATTTGTGTTTTCAATGGTTCTTTTTTGTCTTTTAATACCTGTTCATGCTATCGCTTTACCCTTATATGTGATGTTGGCAAAGGCTGGTCTCGTAGACACGTATGCAGCCTTGATAATACCCTGGACGATATCAGTATTTGGTATTTTTCTTATGCGGCAATTCTTTATGACAGTGCCAGATGAACTAATTGATGCTGCTAGGATGGATGGAATGGGAGAATACTCTATTGTTTGGAAAGTAATGCTTCCCGTAGCGATACCTGCGTTACTAGCTTTTGCAATTTTCTCTGTTGTTGCTCACTGGAATGATTATTTTTGGCCTCGGATTGTCATTACCGGTAATCGTGATTTATTTACACCACCACTAGGTATTAGAGAATTTAGAGGCGGAATTGATAGTGATGAATTTGGACCAATGATGGCATCAATAGTTACTGTGACAGTTCCACTGATTGTGGCTTTCATCATAGCTCAAAAGAGATTTGTCGAAGGCATTACCATGACTGGAATGAAATAAATTATTTTCCAAAAGAATTTACTAATATAATGCCGATAACTATCAAGGTGCAACCTATCACTGCAAATATATTTGGTGATTGACCGAACTTTAAAATACTTAAAAGAAATGTTCCAAAAATCACTAATCCGGCATATGAGGCATAGGCCGTTCCCATAGGGAGAAATTTCATTACTTTAGAGATAAAAAAGACAGCAATAATTATAGAAATAGCGCTCAAAGAGGTAGGAATAATTTTTATATAACCATCAGAAATCTTTGCAAAATTATTTGATAATATTCCAAATATTATTGCTGCAGTGAGATAAATATAACCAATCACTTTTAGTTTGAGTACTCGTAAGGAAATGAACTCAACTGTTTAAGTCCATCTTTAGTGACTAAGAATTGATCCTCAAGTTTTATTCCTTCTTTTCCTCCAACTTCTCCAATATAGCTCTCCACACAAATAGTCATATTTTCTTCAAAGCAAGCAGAGTAATCAGAGTTACTAAAATCTTTATTAGGGTATGCAACAAAAGGCCATTCATCACATAATCCTACACCATGGATAATACAAGGATAGTGATTGTCATAGCAATTATCAGGTAACTTCCAAGATTGTTCTGCAAATTCTAGAAAGTTTACACCAGCTTTGATAAGAGACTTGTTGTGATTGATATGTTCTAAAGCCAAATCGTAAAGTCTTCTTTGTTCATCACTAAACTTATTTCCCTCAACAAAGGTTCGAGATATATCTGCGCAATATCCGTAGGGTCCAACCATATCAGTATCAAAAGCTACTACATCACCTGATTCAATCACACGATTACTGCATTCTTGAAGCCATGGATTTGTTCTTGGGCCAGATACTAATAGACGAGTTTCGAACCACTCACCTCCACTTTCAATGTTAACCTTATGCATATATGACCAAAGTTCTTCCTCCGTCATTCCAGCATGTAATTTTTCTTTCATCAGCCACATTCCTTTTTCAGCTGTCTCTATAGAGGCCTTCATGCATACTAACTCATCTTCTGATTTTATTGACCTTGCAGTTTCAACAATTTTTTGAGCATTTAATATTTCAACATTAAATTGCTTAAGAAGCATTTGAATTCCAACAGGGTCAGATACATCAATAGCTAGTCTGTTGTTATCAGGAGAATGCTCACGCATTAAATCTTGAACAATACCAGCCCAGTGTTTTGCATTTTTATCGACAAAATTATTTGCAGAAAAAAAATCCCAACTTACAACTTCTCTTATTTCGTCAATTGTACAGAGGTGACTAGAGAGGTGTTCACTTTTAGGGTAATCAAATAAAATTACTTTGTTGTCTGCAGAAATAAACACAAAACGAACCAGTTCATGCATTGTAAATAAGCTCATATTTCTGCTATCAGTTGCATATCTAATATTAATGGGATCAAATAAAATACATGCTCCCACATTATTTAAACGAAGTTGTTCTTGCACCCTGTTTAATCGGTACATTCTCAGACGGTCAAAATTTATCTTATCTTCATAGAGTCGAGGTTTATAAATTTGATTTTGATAATTTTGGTTAATAGACTCGAGAAACTTTGGTCCAATTTTACGATCTGCGAATTTGCTGGAAAAATTACTCATTGATAAACATTAATTTATTTTATTTTTTTTTCAAACCTCATCATATTATCTTTAAAGTTTAAAGAGAGTTTTTTCGCACTAATACTGATTTTATCCAAAAATTTAACATTTATATTAATCTTATTTTGCTCATTTTCTGATATTTGACCTACATAAGTAATGGCATTCCATAGTCCTAGTGAATTCATGGGAGAAAATTTTCTTTTTGAAGAAAGAGATATATTTAGGAAAGAGAAAAAGAAACTCGATATATTTACTTTGTATTTTTTTGAAAATTCAGGAATATTTTGTGAGATAGTTTTTATAAAAGCTTTTGGGTCATTAAATTGAAATGGATTAATTTTAGGAAAAAATTGTTTTAATATTTTTTTCGTAAAATCATTTCCTGATGAGTAGATAAAAAATAGTTGCCCTTTAAAATCTAACATCCTTATCAATGGTAATAACACCAGATTCAAAGTTCTTTGATAGGGCGATCTCAATCGAAAGGCCTGTGAGGCTATAATAAAGTCATAAACCTTGGGGACATCAGTTAATTTTTTAGGAATTAAATGAATTAAAGGTATTTTTTGATCTTTTCTATAAATAACCATAAAGCTTTTATGTTTAGGTCGTAATATTGTAGAAGATGTATCTTCTTTTATCTCCCAATTTTTTTTAATGACATCACTCATATTCATCAGCTGCTGATTAAAACTAAAACTAGAGTTCCCTGAGAGTTCTTTTTTTATAAGCTTACAATCTTTAAACTCTTTCTCATGGATATCTTTGTAAGAAGCATTCGTGATACAAAAAACTAAATTTTTATGTTCATAGAACCGATAACCTAAAAAAGCTAGTAAGCTATTGATATCATCAATACTTATTTCTTTTCCTACAACAATAATAGGGTCTTCGGGAAATTTCTCGTGAGCAGCAGATAAAAGAGTAGAGATTACACTCCCATCACCAGTTCCAGCGTCAAAAATTCTAAAAGCATCTTTGGTTATCTTTGATTTTTTTATGTATTTTGCGAGTTCAAAAGCAATTTTACTTTTCTCATTTGTTGAATTGACGAAAGATAAATATTTATCCCTTGAGTCGAAAAAATCTGCTTTTTTTGCCCCCACTGTTACTCTCCTAAACCTTTAATGTCTTATCTTTTTTTAAACTAGAAATGGATTTATTTCCATAATAGAGTTTTATTCATTAAGAGGAGAGGTTTATGGATTTAATTCAAAGATTAGACAAGGGCCCAGTTTTGTGTGCTGAGGGTTATTTATTTGAAATGGAAAAAAGAGGCTATCTACAGGCAGGCGCCTTCGTACCAGAAGTAGTTTTAGAGCATCCTGAAGTGGTGACCCAGCTTCATCGAGAATTTATTAGAGCAGGCAGTGATGTTGTTCAAGCGTTCACATATTATGGTCATCGTGAAAAGCTTCGATTGATAGGTAAAGAGGAACTACTTGAACCACTTCAATTAAATGCTTTAAAAATTGCAAAAGATGCTGCAAATGAATTTCCTGATTTAGATTTAATGATTGCAGGAGATGTTGCTAACACGAATATATATGATCCCAATAATAAATCCTCATTAGTTGAAGTAGAGAAGATGTATGAAGAACAAATTGGCTGGGCAAAGGATGCAGGCGTGGACTTTGTTGTAGCTGAAACAATTCAATGGACTGGTGAAGCGTTGATTGCTCTTAAAAAAATAAAAGAGGCAGGCTTAATAGCAGTGGTAAATTTAGCTATACCAGCAAATGACCTTACAAGGGATAATGATACCCCGGAGGATGCTTGTAAAAAGTTTGAAGATAATGGCGCTGAGGTTGTGGGCTTAAATTGTTTTAGAGGACCTTACCATACAATGAAACATTTAATTAAAATTCGTGAAAAAGTATCTTGTCATGTTGCAGGGTTGCCTGTTCCCGTCAGAACTACAGATGAATTTCCCGTTTGGTTTTCTTTGCCAGATGAGGGCTGTGATTGTATTCCTAATAACAGACCTTTCCCTGTTGGCATTGATAATCTTTATTGTAATCGATATGAAATGGCTGAGTTTGCCAAAGATTGTCAAAGTAAAAATATTAATTTCATTGGAGTATGCTGCGGGGCAGCCCCACACCATGTAAGAGAAATGGCTGTGGCTTTAGGTCGTAAACCTATCTCGTACAAATACTATCCTGACATGAGCAAACATTTTATCTTAGGTACAGATAAAACTTTAAGTAGCATCAATACCAAGCATCAAGATAAGTATAAAGCTGAAGAGAAGTGGCTACCCAAAGGGTAGTAAATATTTAGAGTGTTTTGACTACTTATTCATCTAGCAAATTTCCATTAGAAATCGGCGAAAATGGCTGGTTAAAAACAAGTGATAGTCAATATTTTGCCCCCACTCTTGATCGAGATCACACCTGTGACTGGCTTGTTATTGGTAGTGGCTTTGCAGGAATATCTGCAGCAAAACGACTAACGGAGCTTCGTAGTGGAGATAAAATAATTCTAATTGATGCGATTGGTATTGGTGAAGGAGCAGCAGGCCAGAACAGTGGTTTCATGATCGATGTTCCTCATAATATAAATGCAAAAGGCGATTATCTAAGTTCAATTAAAAAAGATAAAGACTCAATTTCTCTAAATCGTGAGGCTATAGAATTTTCATCACAAATGGTTGAGGAGTACGATATTCCCCATAGTGTTTATAATAAGATTGGAAAGCTAAATGGTGCAGCAACACACAAAGGTATTTCTTTCAATAAAGATTATAAAAAACAATTAGAGGCATTAGGAGAGGATTATCATTCTTTGGATTCCAAACAGATGTCTGAAATTACTGGTTCCAATTATTATGAACAAGGAATTTATACTCCTGGAACAATTCTAATTCAACCTGCTGAATATATCAAAAGAATAGTTGAAAGGCTCAGTGATAAAATCAAAGTTTTTCAAAATAGTCCTATAAAAAAAATTGAAAAAAAAAATAATAGTTGGGACGCCTATACTTCTCAAGGAAAAATAATTTCTAAAAATATTATTTTTGCAGTTAATGGGCATATAACAAATTTTGGATTTTACAAAAATCAACTTATTCATATTTTCACTTACTCCTCTCTTACTAAAAAATTTGATGATAGTATTTTAAAAAGTGACCCCTCATGGGGTTTGACCTCTTCAAATCCTATTGGCACCACTGTTAGAAAAATTAAGGTTAGTGAAAATCAATCTAGACTTCTAATTAGGAATACTTGGAGATGCCGCCAAAATCTTGAGTCACTTAATTCTGATTTTGAGAACTCCTGTCAAAAACACCGAAAAAGTTTTATAGGACGCTTTCCTAATTTAAATGAAATACCATTTGAGTTTAGTTGGGGAGGGCGAGTTTGTCTTTCTTTAAATGGCGCTCCTGCTTTTGGTGAGTTAGATGAGAATATCTTTTCTGCTTGCTGTTCAAATGGATTGGGAACTGTTAAAGGAACCTTGGCAGGAAAACTTATCATTGATAAGGCATGTAAATCAAATTCATCTCAACTTGATAAGTATGAAAATATTGAAAAACCATCTATTTTGCCGCCTAATTTTTTAACCCAAATAGGGGCAAACTTAAGAATTAAATCTCGAGAAATGACAGCAGGTAGGGATTTATAAAAGAAATGATAACCAATTATGATACATTGGATAATCTAAACAAGGAGATTAAGGGAAAGTGACTATTTTAAAAGGTATCTATGGAGCTATGTGTACCCCATTCCAAGATAGCGGAGAGGGAATTGATCTAAAGCGTTACCACTTTCATATTGATGATTTATTAGAAGCGGGTGTACATGGTTTAGTCTTATGTTCTGGCACCGGTGAATACGCTTATCTAACAGATGATGAGAAACAAACTTTAATTATAGAGGGTGTTAAACATATAAATGGTAGGTGCCCTACGATAGCACAAACTACTGCACTTAGTACTAATGAGTGTATCAACAAAGCAAGGGCCGCAGAAGATGCAGGTGCAACTGCAATTATGGTTATGCCGCCTTTTCTAGAACCGCCCTCAGAACTTGGAGTTATTTATCACTATGAGGCTATAGCAAAAGCAGTGAGAATTCCTATCGTAATGTATAATGTTCCACAGCAAGCCGCACCCCTCTCCGAAGACACTTATCGTAAATTGTTAGCAATAGAAAATTTAGATTATATTAAAGACAGTTCAGGAGACTTTTTAAATTTGCAAAAATTTATCAAGACGGGAGGAAGAGTTTTCTGTGGTATAGACTCCTTTGCACCATTTGCATTAATGAGTGGATGTACAGGGATGATTTGGGGAGCTGTAAATTTTATGCCCCATGAATGTGTTAATCTATTTAATTTAATTGAAGAAAATAAATATCAAGAAGCTATGGATCTATGGAAATTGATGGAGCCAGTCTGTTTATGGCTAGGAGTAAACAGACACGATGTGGACTACCTTACTGGGATTAAAACAGCAGCGAATTTATCAGGTAGAGACATGGGACCACCCCGTAAACCCCTATTGAATGTAGCAGCACCTGCACGCCATGATTTAAGAATTGCTATGTCAAAACTACCCATAAACCATATAGATTTAACGTGATCGTAAAAAAAAATTAATAATGAAAGAACTAGAAGTTGACCAACATGATATTGATCAAAACTATGTATCTATCCTTCAAAAATTAGAGCAATGTATTAAACCAATACACGAAGCAAAAGGCATCCCTAATGAATATTATACTAAAACTGAATATTTTGATTTAGAGAAAGAAATTCTTTTTAACAAAGGTTGGTTTGCCGTAGGCTTCGTTAAAGACATACCTCAACCTGGCTCTGTTAAACCGGTCAACTATTTTAAAAATCCTCTTTTATTAATTCGTAGTATCCAAGATAAAAAAATACGAGTTTTTCAAAATGTGTGTCGACATCGAGGTATGACCCTCATTAAAGACCCCAAAGTTCTGAAGGGAGCAATTCGCTGTCCTTACCATTCTTGGTGCTACAAGCAAACTGGAGAAGTTCTTGCCACTCCTCATATTGGAGGGCCAGGTTATAATTATCACTCCGATATTAATAAAAGTGAATTATCATTAATTGAGGTTCGCTCTCACGTTTGGAGAGATGTCATATTTGTGAATCCTGATGGAAGGGCAAAACCCTTTGAAGAGGTTCATAAACCTTTGTTAGAACGATGGTCCTCTTTTGATCAACCTATGTATTCAGATATGAGCGACTCATCTTTTGAGCTTGAGGTCAAAACTAATTGGAAACTAGCAGTCGAAAATTATTTAGAGTCCTACCATCTCCCGTGGATTCACCCAGGTTTAAATAGTTATTCCAAGTTAGAGGATCATGTAAATATTGTTAAATATGGTCATTATTCTGGACAAATTAGTAATAAATATAATCCAAGATATTCAACAGGAAAACAATTTCAAAATTTTAAAAATTTAAGCTCTGAATGGAACAGCAAAGGAGAATATATTGTTTTATTTCCAAATTTAATATTGGGTGTTCAAAAAGATCATGTTTTTAATCTCATTATTGAGCCAATTGGATATGATCAAATCAAAGAGCATGTTGAAATCTATTATTCAGACTCTTCTATGTTGTCTGATGAATATCAGCAAACACGCCTAGAGAATACTAAGCTTTGGAGAACCGTATTTGAAGAAGATATTTTTGTAGTAGAGGGAATGCAGCAAGGCCGTTATGCGGAAAACTTTGATGGAGGGCGCTTTTCACCAGTAATGGATGAACCAACTCATGTCTTTCACGATTGGTATGCTAGAAAGATGTTAAAAGTTTAGAATGACTTTTGATACATGAATTCTTCTAGGCAAATTTGGAGCCGTTCTAGCAATTGCTATTATGCTCTACAAAAATAATAAAAAAAATAATTTATTTATTTTTTTAATTCAAACCCTGCTTTTACCCAAGCATTTGTTCCACCAGATAAGTTAGAGACATCTTTATAACCCATATCTTGAAGAGTTTTAGTTGATAAAGTTCCTTGACCACCTACTCCACAATAAACGACAATTTTTTTCTCAGGATCAAGCTCTTCTTTTCTGAGAGGGTTGTCTGGTCTTTGATCAGCGTGAAATTCCAACATGTCTCTTGGAACATGAACTGATCCTTCTATTTGACCTTCAGCCTCGATGGCATCTTTTGATCGAACATCAACAAGGATAATTTCTTCATTATCTAATTGCTGTTTTAATTCTTCTGGGCTCACTGATTTGATCTCAGCATTTGCTTCTTCTAAAAGCTCCGGAAAAGTCTTCATTTATTCATTTCTCCTCAATAGCTATTGATAATATATAACTGTTTGATCTTAAATTTAATATATTACTATAATATAAGACATGAATAATATTGTAAATCCAGGATCCAGTCACGAAACAGATGTAGTTATAATTGGCGCTGGGCCCTGTGGTCTTTTTCAAGTATTTGAGCTTGGTCTTTTAGATATGAAATCTCATCTCATTGACAATCTAGACAAGATTGGTGGACAATGCGCTGAGCTTTATCCTGATAAAAACTTATATGATATTCCAAGTAGACCGGCTATTACGGGCCAAGAGTTAACTGATGATTTAATTAAACAAGCAGAACCTTTCAACCCTACTTATCACCTAAACCAATTAACCTCAAAAATTGAAATTAATGAAAATGATATTTTAGTAGAAACCGACAAAGGTTCCTCAATTAAGTGTAAGTCTGTAGTTATTGCTGCCGGGGCAGGAAGCTTTGTTCCAAGAAAACTTCCAGCAGAAGGTGCTGATCAATTAGAAAATAAGAATATCTTTTACTCAGTCAAAAAAAGAACAAACTTTCAAGACAAGAATATTTTAATTATTGGTGGTGGTGACTCCGCTTTAGATTATGTTATGGGATTTCAAGGTATTGCTAAAAAAGTATCACTGGTTCATAGAAGAAAAGAATTTAAAGGCGTTCAAGACTCAGTAAATAAAGTTATGTCGTTGGTAGATCAGGGGGAAGTAAATTTTAATATGGGAAGTCTTAAGAATGTTTCACTTAATGAAAAAGGCAAAGTAACAGTCACCCTAGATGATGATAAAATAATTGACGATATTGATGCAATATTCCCATTTTTTGGTTTAAAAATTGAATTAGGCCCAATCGCAGAGTGGGGATTAAACTTAGAAAAGAATCATATTTCTGTTAACACAGAAAACTTCGAAACTTCAGTACCAAGAATTTTTGCTGTGGGAGATATTTGTATTTATCCGGGTAAGTTAAAATTGATACTAAGTGGTTTTCATGAGGCTGCACTCGCTGCTAAAAAAATGTTTGAGTACTGTCATAGTGATAAAAAGTATGTTTTTAGGTACACTACCTCTTCAAGTGACTTACAAAAAAAATTAGGTGTGAAGTAATTCACTCAGACTTACAGTTTAATTGTGAGTCACATAAAGGTTTATTAGAACTCTTTTTACAACCACAAAAAAAAACAATTTCATCCTTAATGGCTTTATAAGGAACATTTGAATACCCAGTTACTTTATGAGAGCCATCACAAAAAGGCTGACTTTTACTAAGACCACATGAACACCAATAATACTTTTTTCCTTTTTTAACTAATATTGCATGAGACTTACTCACTTAGATATATTGATAATCATATTTTTTTAGATTAATAAATTTTCTGCTTTTTTAGAATATGCTTATAAACAGTGGTTCTGGAGATATTTAATCTTCTAGAGACATCACTAACTTTTTTTCCAGATTGCTTATAAGTCTTTTGTATTAAAAGGCATTGTTGTTCTCTAATCGGTGAACCATGACATTGGTCACAAGGTTCGTAGGCCTTTATTGATTTTTTATTATTATATCGCCCAAAAGAAGAGGATTGTCTTTGAAATAGTTTGATAAAGACACTAGAACCTAATCTATCTCTTATTTGAAGAGTTTTGTTAGAATTTAATTCATGTGCAATTTTTTGAAAGCTTGTATCAAAATATTCAGAAAAACTATCACTAGGATTTATCAAGATACCACTCAACATTATTTTTGAATTTAAATTCATTCCTTCTATGAACCCTTCTTCGTTGACTGCAATTAATCCTATGCTGTTTGTATGAAGATATTCACTACGAGGATGAAAAGCATATATGTCTGAATGTTGAAAAGAATTGAGAAATAACTTTTGCTCAATTGACTTAGCTGAAAGTTTTACGAGAGCTAATGTATGATCCTGTCTGGATGTGGCATCTGTTGATGCATCAATAATGCCTACAATATTTTGTTCATGATCAAAAATAGGATTTGCAAAACATGATAAATTACAATGTTCATCATAAAAATGTTCATTACCAGCAACTATGGACGGTGTTTTTGTTTGAAGCGTTAAACCCAATCCATTGGTTCCACGAAATTCTTCTTTCCAAATTGATCCAGGAATGACTACTTTACGAGCCTTGCTGTTATAAAACTCATTATCATAAAGAGTGTCTAATACAACACCATCAGTGTTTGCAAACGCTACCATAAAATTTGTACCTGCAATTTGTGAGTGCAGTAATTCTAACTCAGGTAAAATGAATTTCCGAACATCACTATATTTTTCCTGTACTTCATTCAACTCTGAGTTGCTTAAAACGGCTTCAACTGATTGATCTCGAGGATTAAGGCCGTTCTCAAAACATCGAACCCAACTATCAACAATTTTTTTATCTGTAAAATCTAGAGATAAACCTCTGTGTTTTTCCAAAATTTTTGCTTGTTCCACTAATTGCCTATAGGACTGCATGGGCCAAAGCTAACAATTTCACAGGATGAATACAACCTAAAGATTGTTCAAAAAATGAACAAAACCATAGTTTTTTCATCAAAAAAAGCACCATATGTCAAATTTGAACATTGGAACTAAATCTAAATTATAGTTTAATAATTCTATAAGAACTTAGGAGGAACCAATGAAAGCTCAAGTATTACATAATTACGATCCTGATATGAAGCAGGAGGTTTGGGTAAAGGAAGAAGAGGTTCCAGATCCTAAATTAGAAAAGGCCTCAGATGTCATAGTTAAGATTGGCGCTGCAGGAGTTTGTAGAACAGATTTACACGTCATAGAGGGAGAATGGAGACACATCCAAGATCCTGATGATAAACTTTTACCCTGTGTCATGGGACATGAAAATGCAGGATGGATTGAAGAAGTTGGAAGTGACGTTGAGGGTTTTAAAAAAGGGGACTCAGTTATTCTCCACCCAATCATCTCTGGAACCAACGGTACTTGTCTTAGTTGTAGAAAAGGGTTAGACACTCATGCTGAAAATGGAATTTTTCCAGGGCTTAATGTAAAAGAGGGTGGTTACTCCGAATTATTAAAGACTAGTGTAAGAAATCTTATTAAGATACCAAATTCTTTAACCCCAAAAGACGTAGCACCTTTCTCTGATGCAGGATTAACAGCCTATAGAGTTGCTAAAAAAGCAACTAGGCATCTTTTACCTGGAGAAAATTGTGTTGTGATAGGCGCTGGAGGTTTAGGTCACATAGCCATTCAATGTTTAAAAGCAATGTGCGCTGCTAACATAATTATTGTTGAAAAATCTGAAACTGCTCTAAAACATGCAATGCCTCTTGGTGGAGATCACGGTGTCTTGATTGATGGCAATGAAGTGGAAAGAGTAATGGAGTTAACCAAAGGCCTAGGGGCAGAAGCTGTAATTGATATGGTGGGAGAAAAAGGTTCAACCTCAATGGGGCTTAATATGACAAAAAACACTGGGTCTTATTATATAGTTGGATACGGAGAAGATATTAAAATCAAATCTGTTGATATGATTATCTCTGAGAGAAATATCATAGGAAATTTAATTGGTACGTGGTCTGAGCTTTATGAACTAATGGAGTTAGCTAATAAAGACTTAGTTAGGTTATCTATGCAAGAGTATAAGCTAAGTGAAGCTAACAAGGCCTTGCATGATCTTAATAGTGGTTTAGTTAAAGGTAGAGCCGTTTTAGTACCATAAAAAGTTTGTTTTCAGATTAAGTTCTGAGCAAAATACGAAGTATTAAGGGAGGGAAATAAATGAAACTTAAAACTTTGATAAGCGCCTTGGCGTCTGTCCTCTTGATTGGCAGCCAGGTTGCACATGCAGATAAGTGGGGAGATCAGTTTCCACATATTGCAGCAACAGGAGACATTCCTGGAATGTGTTCATATGAATCTATGTCAAAAAAAGACTATAGTGGAAGAACACTTACTATTAACACACACGCGATACCTGTTATGGGTGAGCCAACAGCTCTTCACGCTGAGCAGTTCGAAAAATTAACAGGAGCTAAAGTAGAAGTAACGCATACTCCTGCTGGTGACCTATATTCAAAGGCAATGGTTCCTTTCCAAGCTGGTCAGGCTCCTTATGATATTGTTTTTGGTTTTTCAAACTTCATAAATGACTGGAAAAGATATTTAGCTCCAGTACCACAAGAGTATGTTGACCAAATGGAAGGTGTTTCAGCTTCACATAAAGCGATAGCCTCATGGGATGGTGTTATGTACCAATACCCTGTTGATGGTGACAGACACTATTTGAAATACAGAAAAGACGTTATTGATAACCCTGAGATGCAAGCTAAATATAAAGCAGATACAGGTAATGAATTAAAAGTACCAACAACTTGGAAAGAGTATGGAGAAATGGCTTCTTACTTTAATGGTTGGGACTGGGATGGCGATGGAGAACCAGAATACGGCTCTGCTGAGGTTATGAAAAAAGATGATCTTATGTATGCTGCATTCTACTCACGTTCAGTAGCTTATGCTAAAAATCCTAGCACACCTGGTGGCTTCTTTTTTGATTTAGAAACTATGGAACCTTTAATTAATAATCCTGGTTTTGTTGAAGCCTTAACTGATTGGGTTGATGCTGTTAATTACGTTCCCCCTGGAGGAATTAACTTTGGTCTCGGTGATGAAATTAATTCATTTGGCGGAGGTCAGACCTTATTCAGTTTTTCATGGGATGATGCTTTTGTTGCAGCAATGCAACCTGATAGTCCAATTTCAAATCAAGTAGGTGCCGCTCAACTTCCTGGTGCAGATAGAGTTTGGAACAGAGAGAACGGAATGTGGGACGCTAAGTCTAATCAAGCCCCTTTCTTTGTTTGGGGATGGGCAGTTGGTGTTGCAGGTAAATCTGACAACAAAGACGTTGCCTTTGATTATCTTTGCTTCTTTGCAAATGGTGCTAACCACCAAGCAGACATCGGAATTGGCCGATTTGGTGTAAATCCATTTATGGAAGAGGACTTTAAAGCTGATGTTTGGACACAAATTGGCTGGGACAAAGATATTGCTCAATCATATGTTGAAACACTGGCTGATATGGAAAAAAGTACTAATAGAGTATTTCCATTAAGAGTTCCTGGAACTTTCGAGTTCAACAGTGCTTTAGCAACTGGTACTGCAAAAGCTTTAGCAGGTCAATTATCTCCACAAGCTGCACTTGACGAAGTATATGCTGAATGGGTAGCAATTCTTGAAAGAGTTGGTGCTGATAACGTAAGAGATGCATACGCAGTCGGTGTAAAAATGGAAGATAACGAATTATAAAATACTTAATTTAGTGGTCGCTCATAAAATTGAGCGATCACTTCAAAGACTAATTTTTTTATATTAATAGCTGAATGAACTTTAAACATAAATATGTATTTTTACTTCCGGGTTTAATTGTTTTAATTGGCATCTTAATATTTCCTATTATTTTCACTGTTCGATTAAGTTTATCAGGATGGAATAGCTTTAATCCTGGATTAGATTTTATAGGTTTCAAAAATTATGTCCGCCTATTTACTGACGATCCTCGTTTTTGGCAGTCGTTTTTTAGATTAAGCTTTTTAGCTATCACAACAGTTTTTCTTCAGTATGTAATTGGCTTTGCTTTAGCTCATATGGTCTGGAAAGATATTAAATTTAAAAGATTCTTCAGAGTTTTATTTCTTATTCCCATGATGACTACCCCGGTAATCATGACTGTTATTTGGAGAACTTTTTTTCATGAGTCTTTAGGCCCTTTAAATGATTTTTTAAGTATTTTTGGAGTACAACCCCCATGGCTTTCAAGTCCCAGTTTAGCAAAAGTTTCAATTATTGTTGTGGAAGTTTGGCAGTGGACGTCATTCATGTTTTTATTAATGTTAGCGGGGCTTCTAAGTTTGCCTAAAGAACCTTTTTTAGCTGCTGCTGTTGATGGTGCTAGCCCTTTTAAAAAATTTATTTATGTCACCTTTCCACTTATGGCGCCTATTTCCATTGGCGCGATTGTAATAAGACTTATCGAGGCTTCTAAAATCATGGATACTGTTTTCGTTTTGACAAGTGGTGGTCCAGGCACATCTACTGAGACATCTAGTTTTTTCATATTTATAAAAGGACTTAGAGAATTTCAAATGGGATATGCGGCGACAGCTTCTTTTACATACCTCATTATTATGATCATCAGTCTTACAATTATTGTTAAAGTTTTAACCAAAGTATTAATGAGAGAGTAAAAATGCCTAAGTTATATACATTTTTGAAATATTTTTTTGTCATATTATGGGCATGTTTTGTGATTGCTCCTTTTCTATGGGCAATTTCAACTTCGTTTAAAGATTTTAATTCAGTAACTGGAGGTGCAACTTATATCCCATGGCTACAGTTTGAACCTACATTAGATGGATGGAGTGTACTATTTAAGCCTGGCTCGCAAGGCGGTATCAACATTATTGGCCCATATTTCAATAGTATTTTTGTAACACTTACAGCAAGTTTGATTAGTATCGTGTTGGGCACATTGGCTGCCTATGCCCTGTCTCGTTACACTTTCAAAGCTGGATTTGTAAAAAATAATGACATTACTTTTTTCTTTATATCGCAAAGAATTATGCCACCTGTAGTATTGTCAATTCCTTTTTTTCTTTTTTTAAGTACTTTGGGTCTTCTTGATAGTCTTGCTGGTCTAATTTTAGTTTACATTGTTTTATTAATGCCAATCGCTGTTTGGATTATGGTTGACTTTTTTAATCGTGTTCCAAAAGAAATTGATGAGACAGCTTTAATTGATGGATGTAATCCCTTCCAAGCTTTTTTTAAAGTAGTGCTCCCTAATTCTGTTCCAGGTATGTTAGTAGCTGGCTTATTTTGTATAATTTTTGGTTGGATTGATTTTTTCTTTGCATTTATTTTAACATTTACAAAAGTACAACTACTACCAGTTAAGATCGTAGCCTTAAATTCCTCAATTACACCTTGGTGGAGTTTATCTGCAGCAGCATTAGTATCTGTTGCACCATTAATAATAGTAGCATTTATCGTAGAACGTTATTTATCTAAGGGTAATTTATCAGGAGCTTTAAAATAGTGTCATTATTAATTGACCATATTTCTCTTAAGCCAACTGAAGAATATCATCTAAACGACGTTACTCTTAATTTTAATCCTGGAAAGATGTATACCATTTTAGGGAGAACTTTATCTGGCAAAACTACACTTTTAAAAACTATAGCTGGACTACAAACGCCTGACTCAGGGTCTATTAAATTTGAAGGAGCAGATTTTTTATCTGTCCCAGTTTGGAATAGAAATGTAGCTATGGTTTATCAGCAATTTATAAATTACCCCCATTTAAATGTCATAGAAAATATCTCATTTCCTCTAAAACAAAGAAAAATGGAAGAAAATATAATTGAAAAAGAAGTCAAAGAAGCCATGGAGAAAGTGGGTTTAATTGGTTTTGAGTTAAGAAAAATTCAAGAATTATCAGGCGGCCAACAACAAAGAGTGGCCTTAGCAAGGTCGCTAGCCAAAAAAGCTAAAATACTTCTACTGGATGAACCACTAGTTAATCTTGACTATAAATTAAGGGAGGGCCTTAGAGAGGAATTTAAAAAACTTTTCAGTGGATCTGAGGCTTCAAAATCAATTTTAATTTATGCAAGTACAGACCCTTTAGAGGCTATGCAGCTCAATGGAGACATCATTGTTATTGATGAGGGTAAAGTACTTCAAACTGGTTCAGCTAAAGAGGTATTTGAAAATCCTGCCACAGCTAAAGTTGCAGAAATAACTAATGACCCTGCGATGAATATAAATAAAGGCCATATACAAGATAATACTCTTGTTATGAACAACAATGTTCAAATTCAAATCCCCGATCAGCTTAAATCAATTCCTAATGGTGACTACCAAGTAGGTATAAGAGCCACAGATTTATTTTTAGACGATAATGGATTTAGCTTTGATGTAGAAATCTCTGAGATATCAGGATCTGAGACCTTCCTTCATCTACGAAATAATGATTTGAAATGTGTTGCAACTATAGAAGAGGTAAAAACATATGAAGCTAATGAAGTTGTTAAAATAAATTTTGATAAATCAAAAATTTATTTGTTCAAGGAGACAGGAGAACTATTACACTCTCCCTACCAGCAATAATGGCAAAATTAGTTTTAGATAACATTGCACACTCTTATGACCCTAATGCAAGTAACCCAGTATTCGCTCTCAAACAAATGTCTCTTTCTTGGGCTGACGGAGGACGGTACGCATTATTAGGACCATCTGGATGTGGAAAAACAACAATGTTAAATATTATGAGTGGTCTAGTGACACCTTCACATGGAAAAGTTTTTTTCGATCAAAGTGAAGTAACACGTATGATTACTGAAGAGAGAAATATTGCTCAAGTCTTTCAATTCCCTGTTATTTACGGAACTATGACCGTTTATGAAAATCTTGCATTCCCCTTAAAATGTCGACAATTTCCAGAGGACCAAATAGACAAAAAAGTCAAAGAGGTCTCAGAAATATTGAATTTACATAACTTTTTGGACAATCGAGCAAAAGGATTAACTGCTGATCAAAAGCAACTAATCTCACTTGGAAGAGGTTTAGTTAGAGAAGACGTCGCTGCGATATTAATGGATGAACCATTAACAGTGATTGACCCTGATTTAAAATTTCGTCTAAGAAGAAAGCTGAAAGAGATTAATGATAAATATAAGACGACATTGATCTATGTAACTCATGATCAAAATGAGGCTATGACATTTGCAGATAATATTATTGTTATGGATCAAGGTGAGGTTGTTCAAGCAGGATCACCCAAGGACCTTTTCGAGAGACCGCAAACAACATTTGTTGGGTATTTTATTGGATCTCCCGCAATGAATTTATATGAATGTTCAGCAAATTCGGAAAATCAAATTTCTATTGGCTCTAATACATTTAAAGTTCACACTAATATTAATAATACTCACTCAAAAGATTTAAAATTAGGAATTCGCTCAGAATATATTACAGTTGAAAGTAAACTTAGTGATAATTCATTAGAAGCAGATATAATTGAAGTAGAAGATTTTGGAAACTATAAACTCATTACAGCATCATTTGACTCAGTAAAAATAAAAGCAAAAGTCAAAAGAGAATTAGACATACCATCAGAAAAAGTTATCCTTAAATTACCTGCAGAACATTGCTGTATATATGAAGATAATAAACTTATCTAAAAATTTTTTTATATTTATAATATATTTTCTATTTTTCCTTAATAATTATTCTTATTCTTTAACCCTAAAAAAAACATCAGTAACCTTAGATAATCCATGGGGAATGAGCTGGATGGATGATAGTAATTTATTGATAACTCAAAAATCAGGTGAAATTTTTAATGTTAATACAAATGATTATACAAAAACAAAAATTGATCACAAAATCCCTTTCATTCAACACGGACAGGGAGGGCTTTTAGATATTACAAGTGAAAAAAATATTGTATGGGTTACCGGCTCTATCAAGAAAAAAGGCAAATACACAACAGCTATTTATCAAGCTGAATTTAAAAATGATAAACTTATAAATGAGAAGCTAATTTATGAAGCCATTCCTTATTTCGATAATGGCAAACATTTTGGTTCAAGAATAGAAATTTTTGATGATTATTTATTTATTAGTATTGGTGAAAGAGGAAAAGGGATGATAGCCCAAGACCCCACAAACTCTATAGGATCAATAATTAGAATTCACAAAAATGGTGAATACCCTGAAGACAATCCTTATTTAACAAAAAAAGAGTGGGTACCTGAATTATTCCAAATTGGTGTAAGAAACCCTCAAGGAATGACATTGGATCCTCAAACAAAATCTATTTATATATCCAATCACGGACCCAAAGGAGGTGACTTCATTGGAAAAGTTGTCAGCGGATCTAATTATGGTTGGAAAAAAATAGGATGGGGAGGCACAAATTACTCTGGTACAAAAATTGGTGATGGCAACGCTTGGGAACCTGGTTTCTTAAAACCAGACTTTATATGGGTTCCGTCTATCGCAGTGAGTGGTATTAAATTTTATGAAGGTGATGCTTTTCCGCAGTGGAAAGACTCACTTTTAGTTTCCTCTCTAAAATACAAATATCTATCTGTATTACATAGAAAAAATAATGAATTTGTCGAAGAGGAAGTCATATTCAAAGATAAAATTGGAAGAGTCAGAGATATAGAAATCGATCAATCAGGTAATATATATATTATTGCTGATGAAACAGACTCAAATTTATTTATTTTAAAACCTTAACTTTAATTTATGTTCGTCTTGTGAGAAAAATATTTTTATTAATTTTGTTATTTTTTTATAACAATCTTTTTGCTTACAATGAGGATGAAATAATTTGTGTTGCAACTTATGAGCTAGCAATAGATTTTTTTATTCAAATGAAAGATGAAAAAACCTCTCAAGACATTTTTTTAAGAAAGCAAGAACTCTTAAATAAATATGAAGAGGGACACTTCCCTTTAGAAGACATTGAATTTATGAGGACAGAAATACATTATGCTTGGTCAAATAACTTTGATTTTCTTCCACCAATTTTAGAAAACTGTATAAAGAATGTTAAATAACTTTGAAACAAAAAAAAATGAATAGCAAAAATATCTCAACAGCTCTTATATGTAAAAATATACTTGGAGAAAGTTGTTTTTGGGATCCGAGATTTAATTCATTAATTTGGACAGATATTGAAGGTAAGAAAATTTGGAAACTTGATAACAAAAGTCAAAGTTTTACATTTGATTTACCAGACAGAGCAGGTTTTATATTACCTAGAAAGAAAGAAGGATTTGTTATCGGTTTTCCTAAACATATTGCTATTTCAAACCAAGACTTTTCTTCTTTTGAAAAAATATGTGATGTTGAAATTAGTATAAAACAAACTCGTATTAATGATGCAAAAGTTGATCCTTACGGTGGAATTGTATTTGGCACTTATAATGAGGATCCAGATAAAATAAATAGAAAGCCCATTGCAAATCTATATAGATTAGCTCCAGATCTGTCTTTAACTCATCTTTTGTCAAATATTACTGTTTCAAATGGCATAGCCTTTTCTCAAAATGAAAATGTTATGTACTTCACAGATACACCAACTGGTTTAATAAGAAAATTTGAGTTCACCCATAAATTTAAAAAATTACAAGAATTAGAGTCAAATATGACATTCAATGATGTTGGAGAACCAGACGGAGCCACTGTAGACATAAATAATAATTATTGGTCAGCAAGGGTTAGGGGAAAATGTATTATTTGTATAAATACAAAAAATGGAAAAATCATTGAAAAAATTGACCTTCCTACTAATACGCCAACTTGTGTAACGTTTGGGGACTCTGATCTATCAAGTTTATATGTGACTTCCCTTAGAGCAGATCCAGTTAACGATGCTGCTGGTGGTAATCTTCATAAAATTAAAACTGAAACAAAAGGATTTAAGCAGCTTTTAACCGATATTTGACTCTTATAAATACTTCTTATTAACTAAGTTTTCTTTATTTAGTTCATTCATATTTTTTAAAAAATAAACAATATTTTGCGATGCCTCTAGTGACATTCTCTCTCGACACTCCAACGTTAACGCAGCATTGTGAGGAGTTAATAAAATATTATCTAATTTAAAAAAAGGATGATTGGGCTCAGGTGGCTCAGATGTATAAACATCCATACCAGCTCCCTGAATTTTCTTTACTTTTAAAGCTTGATACAAATCATCTTCATTAACGATACCTCCTCTTGATGTATTCACAAGAACGGTATTTTTTTTCATAAGATTTAATTCTGACTTAGAAATAAAGTTTGTTGTATTTTCGTTTAATGGTAAATGGATAGTGATAAAGTCCGCTAGAGCCAAACCCTCATTTTTTTCAATTGGGATACATTTGCTTTTTTCTATAGAGTCACTATCTAAAAATGGATCGTAAACATATACTTCCATATCAAACCCTAGACACCTTTTTGCAACTTCTTTCCCTATTCTTCCAAAACCTATAATAAGAACTTTTTTTTTATATAATTCAAAAAAGTCAGGTAACTGAGATCTCTTATCAAAATTTCCCTCTTTTACTAACCTATCTGATAAAGAAAGATTTTTAGTTAAATAAATAAAAAATGACATGACATGTTCAGAAACACTTGCAGCATTAGAGGTTGAGGTGATACCAAGAGCAATTTTATTCTTGTTAAGAAAATCTAAGTCAACATTATCATAGCCAACACCATGCCTTGAAATAATTTTTAGATTATCGCAATGTTGTAAAATATCTTGATCTAGCTTTGATGTTCTTAATAAAATTCCAACAACGCTTTTTAAACTTTCCTTTAAGCTTTGAATTTCAAAATTTTCTACTTCAAAGACCTCGAATTCGTTGTCTTTCAAAAACTCTAAGCCCTTTGGGTGAACTGTACCTAGAATAGCAATTTTCATTTTACCTCTTGATTATTTGTTATGTCAAAAAAGTATGAAATATAAAAGGTTTTTCATTCAAATTATCTATCTATCGTGTAATATCTTATCGGTTAAGTTTTTGGAGGAATAATGAAAACCATTAAATTGTCTTGTGCTCACGCACTTTTTAAATTTCTAATAGCGCAAAAAATTATAGTTGATGGTAAAAAGGCCCCTCTATTTCCTGGAGCATTTGCTATTTATGGTCATGGAAATGTTGCATGCTTAGGTCAAGCAATGGAAGAGTTTCAATCAGATCTTCCTGGATACAGAGGCCATCATGAACAAAGTATGGCCTTAACTGGCATCGGTTATACTAGAGCGATGAGAAGAAAACAAATTTTTATTGCCACCTCATCAGTTGGTCCTGGTGCAACTAATATGGTTACAGCCGCTGCTGTAGCCTTAAGTAATCGCCTCCCAATACTGCTCCTCCCTGGTGATACTTTTGCCAGTCGCTTTCCTGACCCAGTATTACAACAAGTCGAAAATTTTAATTCCCCTATCGAAACTGCAAATGATGCTTTTAAGCCTGTCTCAAAATATTTTGACAGAATTACAAGACCTGAGCAAATTCTTGGCTCTCTTCCTCAAGCTATCCAAGTAATGCTTGATCCCTCTGATTGTGGACCAGCAACCATTGCAATGTCACAAGACGTTCAAGGAGAGTCATTTGATTTCCCTGAAATATTTTTTGAAGAAAAAATTCACGAGATAAGAAGAATTCATCCTGATCCAAGCCAAGTGAATCAAGCAGCTGAAATACTTAAAAACTCTAAACAACCTATAATTATCTCAGGAGGAGGAGTTCTTTACTCTGAAGCAGAGCAAGAACTTTCAAACTTTGCAAAAAAACACAACATCCCAGTTACTTCAACAGTAATGGGTATCGGATGTATGACTAAAGATGACCCTTATTATATTAGTACTGTAGGAGCTTTGGGACAGGGCTCTTCAAATAATCTTTCAAAAGATACAGATCTAGCCCTTGCTATAGGAACAAAACTTGCAGATTTCACAACAGGCTCTTGGGCAAATTTTGAAAACCCTAATTTCAAATTAGTTTCCGTCAATACAGCTCGTTATGATACGACCAAGCATTTAGCCACTCCAGTTATAAGTGATGCCAAAGTTGGGCTTCAGAAAATATCAGAAGCTTTAGGTGACTGGAGAGCCCCTGATCCCTGGTACCAAAGAGCAATCAAGGAGAGGGATGAATGGGACGCATACGTTGAAAAACAAAGCGGCCCTACTAATCAAGAAGAGCCCTCATATGCTCACGCAGTAGGGGCGGTTTATAGAAATTCAGATCCAAGTGACATTGTTGTTACAGCTGCAGGAGGCCTTGTAGGAGAGGTTGTTCAAGTTTGGAAACCAAGGCAACTTAATACTTTTGAGACGGAATGGGGTTTTAGTTGCATGGGATATGAAATATCAGGAGCACTTGGAATTAAGATGGCTAAACCTGATCAAGATGTGGTGGTCTTTGTTGGAGATGGGTCTTATTTATTGAACAACAGTGATATCTACAGCTCAGTTCTTTATGATCAAAAACTTATTATTATTGTTTGTGATAACGGTGGGCATATGGTCATCAATCGCCTTCAACTAGCCAAAGGGGGCAAGGAGTATATTTGCAATCTTCGTGCTGCGAGAGCAACAAATTTACAATTTGTAGACTTTGAAAATCATGCAAAAAGTATGGGAGCTAATGCTGAAACAGTGAGCTCTACCTCAGAGCTAGAAGCAGCTTTTAAAAGGGCCAAAGACTCAGAAAAAACATATGTCATTGCAATTAAAACTCATGGTTATGAATGGTTAGAGGGAACAGCCTTTTGGGAGAGCCCAACACTGCAAGACCCAATTACTGAAGATAATAAAAAAGCTTTAAATGACTTTGAGTCTGGAAAGAATAAACAGCGCAAAGGCGTCTAATTTTTTGATTTCAAAAAAAAAAATTGTTTTAATAACTGGAGCTGAGTCAGGTATTGGAAAAAGCACTACAAAAGTATTTCTAGATAATGGCTACAGAGTTATAGGCACTTGTCTTAAAAATAATAAGAACAAAGATATCAAAGGTATTGAATATCATAAGATTAATATCACTAATAATTTAGACTGGGAAAATCTGGCTTCTTATATCAAAGATAAATATAAAAAAATTGATGTTTTAGTTAATAGTGCTGGTGTCAGATTAAGTGGAAATTTAGAGACAACCACAATGAATGACTGGTCTTATCACCTAAATAATAACGTTACTGGTACCTTTCTTTCATGTAAGCATATTCTCCCCTTCCTAAAAAAAGCAAAAAATTCAACTATTGTTAACTTGGCCTCAATAAATAGCGTTCGTGGAGTAAAAAATATGTTGGCTTATGCAACATCCAAGAGTGCAATAATATCTTTTACTGCCTCTCTTGCTCTCGATTTATCCAAACATAATATTAGAGTTAATGCAGTAGCCCCAGGTGCTATAGATACGCCAATGTTAGCTTCCTTTAAAAAAGATTTGTCATCTAAAGAGTATAAAAAAAGAATGAGAGAAAACCATCCTATTGGAAGAATTGGCAAACCCAAAGAGGTTGCGAGTGTAATTTATTTTTTAGCTAGTGAAGCATCCTCATTTATGACAGGACTTACAATACCTGTCGATGGTGGTAGGAGCATAAGATAAGAAATTTAATTTCTATTTAAAAATTTTGAAAATTCATAATAAGATTTTTTTGGAATTCTTTTAAAATTTTCAAAATCTACAAAAACTAAGCCAAATCTTTTCGAGTACCCAAACGCCCACTCGTAATTATCAAGTAATGACCAGGCAAAATATCCTTTAACATTGAAACCCTCTTTTAAACAATTTAAAATTTCTTGAAGATGTAAATGAAAATATTCAACTCGGTCTAAATCATTAACCTCATTCCTAGCATTCAACTCATCATTATTGGCCATTCCATTTTCAGTAATATAAATAGGAATTTGATTACTGTACTCGTTAGATATTCGTTTTATAAAATAACTCAAACCTGTTGGGTAAAACTCCCAATCCATATCAGTTTTTTTTAATGACCCCCTGAGTGTTTCATAATCAATACCATCCTCAGATTTTTTATGTTTGATAATTGACCTCGTATAATAATTGAGGCCAACCCACTCTAAGGGATGAGAGATTATTTTTAAATCCTCATTAAAATTTTTTGATAAATTATTTCCTAAAACCTCTAATGCTAATTTTGGATAGCTCCCTTTAAAAATAGCATCGGAAAACCATCGATTGTGGATTTCATCAAATAATTTTAATGCATTTAAGTTATTGGGTTCTTGATTAAAAGGCTCCGCGTACTGATTATTTAGCACTATTCCAATTTTATGAGGTCTATTTGATTTCAAGGCTTGCAGAGACAAACCATGTGCTAATAAAATATTATGCATAGTTAACACGGCTGACTTTAGGTCTTTTTTGCCAGGAGCATGTTCTCCTAAATAATGGCTCAGCCATGAGACACACCATGGTTCATTAATAGTTGCAACTTTTTCAAATTTATCTCCAAACTGCTGAGAGACAAAATATGAGTAATCAGCAAAATGTTTACAGGTATCTTGATTTTCCCAACCACCCATTCTCGAGAAACGAATTGGCAAATCCCAATGATAAAGAGTAGGAAAAGGCTCTATGTCATTGTTTAAAATCTCATCCAAAAGTCGATTATAGAAATCGACACCTTCCTCATTAAAATTAGAATTATTTTCAGGAAACAATCTTGGCCAGGCAAAAGAAAAACGATAGGCTTTAAATCCAAGGTCTTTTATGAGCTTAATATCTTCTCTAAAATACTCATAATGATTACAAGCTTCTAAACCATCAATGCCTTTTAATTTTTTTTGGGCGAATTCATCCCAAATAGATTTCCCACATCTTCCATAACTATTACCTTCTATTTGATACGATGAAGTGGCGGCACCAAAGGTGAAATGATTTGGAAAATCCTTTAGAACAGAAAGGTTATCCAATTATATTAGTATTTTGAGAATTGAATAAATTAGATCTATCTAAATCAAATTTCACTTTAATTGTATCGCCAACTTTAACAGGACTATCTCCAGGTGCTTCAACAACAACTGGCTCATTATCATGTTCTAAATATATAAAAGTATTCGAACCTAATTTTTCAACAACAAACGCTTTGCTTTCCCAGTCATGATCTGACTCAGCTGTTATATGAATATCCTCTGGTCGTATACCAAATGTGACTTTTTCATCTGATTGGCTTGTTGTCTTTTTTGGTAGAACTAAGTTAGTCCCGAGAGCTTCTACCTCTGTGCTTTCACTTGAAGACGATTTGTATTGAGCAGGGATAAAATTCATTTTTGGCGAACCAATAAATCCTGCTACAAATAAATTACTTGGTTTATTGTAAAGTTCTATGGGATCCCCTTGTTGAGAAATCTCTCCTTGATCTAAGACTACAATTTCATTAGAGAGAGTCATTGCTTCAGTTTGATCATGGGTAACATAAACCATTGTGGTATTTAGCTGCTCATGTAGTTTTGCTAATTCAATTCTCATTTGAACTCTCAAAGCTGCGTCTAGGTTAGATAGAGGCTCATCAAAAAGAAAAACCTGAGGTTTTCTTGTAATAGCTCTTCCAATAGCTACACGTTGACGTTGACCTCCCGATAATTGTTTGGGTTTACGCTCTAAATAATCTTGAATTTGTAATGTTTTTGCAGCTTCTAAAACTCTTTCATTGATTTCTTCTTTAGATCTTTTTTCTAATTTCAGGCCAAACGCCATATTGTCAAAAACTGTCATGTGGGGATACAAAGCATAAGATTGAAAAACCATAGCTATATTTCTATCTTTAGGAGATAAATCATTAACTTCCCTGTCATCTATTGAGATAGTTCCTGAGTTTATTTCCTCTAAACCTGCTATCATTCTCAATAATGTTGATTTACCGCATCCAGAGGGTCCGACTAAAGTGGTGAAAGATTGATCTTTTATATCGAGTGAAAAATCCTTTATAACATGGGTTTTACCATAGTATTTATTAAGAGATTTAATATTAATTGATGACATTTATAACCATATTTTAAATTATTATTTTAAATATCCTAAATATTCTTTTTGAAATTCTATCATTGTATCCATTAAAGAAGCTACTGAGTTTGGGTTTTCCACAAGTGGGTCAGCCAAAAGAGCATGAATAGCAGTTTGTTTAGATTCATTTAATATTGCCTTTGTAGTCAATTGAATTGTTCCTACTTGCGCATTAAGAAGAGCACCAAAAGGCTCAGGATAATTATCTAATTTTTTACCATGAATTCCTGTTTTATTTATTATGGCAGGTACTTCAACAACAATATCATTTGGCAAACACTCAATGAAATTCTCATTCTTTATGTTTACGGCATGCTCTAACATATTTAAGTCTGCCACAATACTCTCAATAATTGGTATCGCTCTTTCATGAGGTTCAGGATGACTCATATCAAAAAATTGCTCATAGCCATCGTTTGAAAAAAATGACAAACATCTTTTTTTATATTTATCATAAAAGTCTAAAATTCCATCATGGTCAGCAACACTATAAGCCCAAGACAAATATTCTCCTAAATGACTATCCGTTGTAATTGGCAAATACCCATACCTTTTAAATAATTCAAAAAATAAACCTCTCTCTGCACCGGCATTAGAAAAAAATCCTTCATGATCATTAACTAAATCAGAATAATAACCTTCAAAGTTTTTATGGATTAAGGGATATCCATCTTTACCAGAGTCTTTATAAGTTGCATGTAATAAAATACTAAAGTGATTTAATCCCCCAGCTTCAAATTGAATATTGTCTAAATCAGTTTCCATCAACGTAGGAAGCTGACGGCTCATAGAAGCAATTTCATGACACAAGCCTGTAATTTTTAAATCTGGAAAACGCGTGGTTAAGGCATGGCATATACGTTGCATGGGATTTGAGTAACTAAATATAAATGCCTCTGGACAAATTTCTTCAATATCCTCACAAATTTTTATAATGGCAGGTATTTGACGCATTGCATGAAATAGACCACCAGGTCCACCATTTTCCCCATAGACCTGTTTGATGCCATATTGAAGTGGAACTTTCCAATCTTGCTCCCAAAGATCAAATCTACTCCCCACTTCTATTGATATAAGACAAAAATCAGCATTTTGAAGAGCCTCTGTTCGAGAGGTTGTCGATACTATATTAAAGTCCACGCCGAGCTTTTCTTTGAAAGAAAGTGCAATGTTATGGGTATTTTTTAAGGTTTCAGAATTAATATCATGTAAGACCAATGTTGAGCCAGAGAGAATTTTAGATTTAAAAAAATCACCAACAATGCCTAGACCAAAGTTAGTACTTCCAGCACCAATTATTACTATTCTATTACTCATCCTTTTATAGATCCTGCTACCAATCCTCTTATAAAGTATCTTTGAAGAGAAAAGAAAATAAATAATGGCACAGTCATTGAGACAAAAGCACCAGTTGTTAGTATCTCCCAGTTTTCCCCTCTCGACCCAAGAAGCTCTTTTAGTTTTGCTGTTAAGATAATTTCACTTGGATGTTTATCTAAGAAGACTAAACCTACGAGCAAATCATTCCATACCCATAAAAATTGTAAAATAAAAATAGATGCGAATGAGGGTATTGATAATGGAACTACAATTTTTATAAAAGTATCGTAATGCGTTGCCCCATCTACTCTAGCCGCCTCGATCATTTCACTTGGGAGTGTTTTTAAAAAATTCCATAACAAAAAAGTAGTTGAGGCGAGACCAAATCCAGTATGCGCCATCCAAATACCGGGAAAAGATTTTGCACTGACTCCAAACAATGCCCCAAAGTCATTATAAATTGTTAAGACAGGTATTAGACACATCTGTAGGGGAACAACAAGTGAGGCAATTATTGTGGCTAATAAAATATCTCTCCCATAAAATTTCATCCAAGTAAGTGCGTATGCAAAATAAGAACATATAATTAGAGGTATTAGGGTTGCAGGGAGTGCAACTGCTAATGTATTTAAAAAAGCCTGCCCTAATCCTTCTTTTAGGAGTACCTCTTTATAATTATCAAGTGTAAAGCTAGGCGGGCTCTTAGCAGACACAAAAATCCTTTTACCTTTTTTCTTTTTAAATTCCTCTTTTGATTTCCATACATAATCACCGTTTTCAAAAACAGTTATTTCTGTTTGATCTTTAAATAACGCAGTCTCGCCAACTTCGTATTCATCAATGTTTTTAGATGTTACTCCAAAACGAAAAATCTCTTTTTCTTGACCCCCATCGAATAAATTACTTTTAATAAAATAATAATTCCCGTCTTTGATTTGTGCGTCTTTACCTTCAGTCCGATAAATCTCGTTAATTTCTGTGGTAGTAAAAGATGTCCACCAACCACTGATGGCCAGTACGTCCTTGTCTCTTAAAGAGCTGATAAATAATCCAAAAGTAGGAACAATCCATGCTACTACAAAAAAAAGTAATAAAAGTTGTGATAATACTGAAGTAAATGTAATTTTTTTCATACTTTTTGGTCTTGTTTATGCCTGTATAGGTTCCAGGCTAAAATTGGAGTGACCCCAATTAAAATACAAAAGGCAAGTACACTTCCTCTTCCAGAGTCGCCTCCACCTCTAAACATCCAATCGTACATGAGATTTGCTAATACCTCAGTCTGCCATTGACCGTTTGTCATGGCGTAGATGATATCGAAAACTTTTAACACTAAGATTGTGATAATGGTCCAAATTACCAAGATAGTTTGCTCTAAAAAAGGAACAATGATTGACCAAAATATTTTAAGTTCACTTGCGCCATCAATTCGTGCGGCATCCAACGTTTCATTGGGGATACTTCTGAGAGCAGCACTAAAAATTACAAGAGCAAGACCCGTTTGTATCCATATCATAATTGCCATTAAAAAGAGATTATTCCAAATGGGTATTGTTAACCAAGCTTGCGGCTCGAAACCCAGTGAAACTGCAATGGCATTTAAAAGTCCAATTTGTTGATCGCCAGGACCTCTGTAATCATACATAAATTTCCAAATTACACCTGCCCCAACAAATGAAATTGCCATCGGCATAAATATAATTGATTTAGCAATAGATCCCCACCAGACCCTGTCTGCTAAATTTGCAATCACTAAACCAAAAAATGTACTCATAGTCGGTACTACTATTAACCATCCTAAGTTATTAATGATACTTCGTTTGAAATCAGGATCTTTGATTGCCCAAGAGTAGTTGTATAACCCTACAAAGTTCTCACCTATCTTGTCGTAAAAGCTCAGTCTAATAGTTTCAAAAACGGGATATAATATAAAGACAAATAGCACTATAAAAGCAGGTGCGATGAAAATTATAACTCTAATTGAATTTTCTAAGGCAAACTTTTTTGAAGCTCTTACCCTAAAATAATCCAATAAAAAGTTTGAAAAGTGAAAAAATGCTACAAAAAAAAGAACACCAATAAGAACAGTTATTGCAAGGGAAAATATACTCATAGGATATGTAGAGAAACTAAGGGCAAATATACTATTCGCCCTTAGATAAGAAAATTACTTTTTTTTATTGACCAGCTTCCCAGCTAGCTTGTATTTCGTCTGCGACTTCCTTAGCTGACTTACCATTGGTATAATCAACCATTCCTGTCCAGAAAGATCCTGCTCCAACCCAACCAGGCATTAAGTCTGATCCATCAAATCTAAAGGTTGTTGCATTCATTAAAATCTCATGCAGGCCTTTAAAGGTTTCACTGGAGTATTTGTCAATATCCACATACTTATGAGGTGTTAAAAAACCACCTTTTTCCATGAATCTCTCATTAGCTTCAGTATGAAGCAAGAATTTCATGAACTCAGTGGTTATTTTTCTGTCATTGGTAGGAGCCATTAAGGTTCCAGCACCTAAAACAGGTTTACCTAAGTCTTGAGACTCAAAAGGTGGGAAGTAAAAGAAATCATAGTCAACACCAGCTTCTGATCCCTCTGGAAAGAAGGCAGGAATAAAGCTAGCTTGTCTATGCATCATACACTCCGCAGGAGAAGTAAAGAGCCCATTAGGAGAGTCTCTAAAGTCTGTTGTCGCAACAGCTTTAGTTCCACCATTAACATAAGAATCGTTAAGTGCTATTGAACCAAAGAAATCCATTGCATCGATCACTCTTTGATCATTGAACTTCATCTCATTCGATACCCACTGATCATAAGTGTTTGGTGAATGAGTTCTTAACATAATGTCTTCCATCCAATCAGTAGCTGGCCAACCGGTTGCTCCACCAGAACCTAATCCAATACAGAAAGGTGTATTTCCATCACTAACCATTTGATCTGCTAATGCTAATAATCCTTCCATACTTGTTGGGATTTCATATCCGTTATCTTCAAAGTTATCTGGTGAGTACCACACTAAACTTTTTACATTCACTCTGTAAAAAACACCATAGAACTTGTCAAAGCCATTCTGATCTTTATATGTTGTAAGGTCTACCCAAGATTGACCTGCAGCATAGTTATCAAGAACCATTTGTTTGACATCATCACCTAATGGGGATAAACAACCAGTCGCTGCAATATTCGCTGCTAATCCTGGTTGAGGGAATACAGCGATATCCGCTGGACTTCCTGCTTGACAGTCAATATTAATAATTGATTCAAACTCATCAGATCCCCCGTACTCGACGGACGCACCAGTTGCTGCTTCAAAAATTGATATGACATCCCTGAAATCATCATCTTGTGGTGCCAACCATGGACCAAAGATTGTTAATTTTTCTCCCGACAGGTCAGGGCCTGTATAAGCGTGAGAACCAGCATTTGCATAGCTTACTCCAAATAGAGAAAGTGCAATTATTGCTGTAAGCGTTTTTAATATTTTCATAGAAATCCTCCTCCTAGAAAATTTGACATTAAAATGTAACAAACTGAATATGATTTCAAATAGCAAAAAGCCGTTTTACTATGCATATATGGAATATATAAAAAGCTAATTAAATCAATGTTTTTTAATTAAAAAAGGGCAAAAATCTAATATTATTTAATTTACCTATAAAATAATTGTATACCTAATTAATCATGAATCACGCGATATCCACATTTCATTGGCACTGTAAACATACTTGGAAAAAAAGTGCAAAAAATACATCTTGGTGCTTGATCGGGTGCTCTATAGGTGATTTTGGAACTATTTTATATTTTCAAATCACTCAAATCCCTTGGCCAGTGATGAGTATTATGATACTCGCGATAATTAATGGATTAATTACAAGTATAGTTCTTGAGACGATTGTTTTAATTCGACAGAACTTCAAATTTAATCAAGCATTAAAAACAGCTTTAGGTATGAGTTTCATTTCAATGATTTCTATGGAAATAGCTATGAATGTCACTGACGTTATTTTAACTGGAGGGGCAATGCTTACATGGTGGGTAGTTCCAATTATGCTTTTTGTAGGATTTATTACCCCTTGGCCTTATAATTACTGGAGATTAAAAAAGTATAATATTGCGTGTCATTGAAAATTTTCATCTTATGTTCACTATCTTCTTTATTTCTATTTTCAAATAATCTTTTTGCCTCTCATGTCACCGTCATTGATGGAGATACAATTAGATTAGGTGATGTGAAAATACGCTTCAGTGGAATAGATGCCCCTGAAATAAACCAAACATGTGTTGCAAGTGAGGGGAAAGTTGCATGTGGAAAAATATCAAGAGATCTTTTAATTGAAAAAGTTACAAATAATAAAATCAGTTGCACAGATGAAGGAAAAGATTTTTATGGAAGAGTGTTAGGTGAGTGCTTTGTTAATGGAGAGTCTTTGAGTGCCTACTTAGTCAGGGAGGGTTTTGCATTTGCGTATAGAAAATATTCAAACAAATATATCGAAGATGAAGAGTACGCCAAATTTAATAAGCTTGGGATGTGGTCCATGGAATTTCAATATCCCTGGGACTATCGAAGCAATAATTAATGAGTAATGTTAAAAATATCGCTGTTATTGGGGCGGGTATTGTTGGGCTGAGCACATCTTATTATTTAAAGTCCTCAGGTCATAACGTTACAATTTTTGATCAAAACGATCCAGGCTCAGGAACCTCGAGGGGGCATGCAAACGTCATTGCAGATTATGGAGTTCCGGCACTAAACCAACCAGATATTTGGAGAAATTTATTGCGCTATATTTTTTATAGTGACTCACCTCTACAAATAAATTGGTCTTATTTGCCTAAAATGCTTCCTTGGATTGTTAAATTTCTTAAAAACTGTAATTCAAAATCAATGAACTATACAGCAGAGCAAATGACAAGCCTTTTAAAAGATGCCTTGCCATCTTATGAAACCTTATTGACTGAGATTGGTGCCACAGACTTAGTCACTCATAAAGGAGTTTTATATGTTTGGATGAATGAGAAAGAAAAGCCAACTCCTGATCAAATAGAAGTTAGAAAAAAAAACAACGTTGAACAAGTAAGTCTCTCTCCAGCCGAGATCTTGGATCTCGAGCCCAATTTAAGTAAAAGTATTAAAGGGGGCTGGTATTTCCCTCGTGCCCACCACACTTTAAATCCAGATAAAATATTAAATAAGTTATTTTTGAAGTTTCTTGAAAAAGGTGGGCAATTTTTAAAGGAGAAGGTTTTTTCGGTAACTCCCAGTCACAGAAAATTTAAGATCAACAATCGAGATTTTGATTGTTTGGTTGTTTGCAGTGGTGCCTTTTCAAATGATTTAGTCAATCAACTAGAAAATAAAAGGATACCTCTTGAAACAGAAAGGGGGTACCACTTAGAATTTCTTGGAATGCAAGATTATTTAACTCGTCCAACTTGTTTGGTAGAATCTGGCATGTACTTGACCCCCCTTGAATATGGAATTAGAGCTGCGGGAACAGTAGAATTGGCAGGAACAAAGAAAAAGATCAATGAATCCAGGCTAAAATATATTAATCATTACGCTAAACAACTCATTCCAAAACTTCAAGATTATCAAAATTCATGGTTGGGTTATAGGCCAACTCTTCCAGACTGTTTGCCAATTATTAGCAAGTCCCCAAAACTTGAAAATCTTTTCTACGGCTTTGGACACAATCACCTTGGTTGGACTTTAGGCCCTATTACTGGAAAAGTAATCTCTGGGCTAGTAAACGGTGAGACACCAAACAATCCAGCTTTTTCAATTGATAAGTTTTTATAGTGTATCTAAAACTCTTCATTTTCATATTTACTATTTTAATTTCCCCAAAATTGTTTTCTAATTCCTTGGATCAAGATTACTGTGTTGGCTACCTAGAAGAAGTTTACTGGTCGTTAGACCCGATTGAAGAGATTGAGACAAGAGATCAAATTATACTCTTCTTCAATGAAAATTTTGAAGGAGCAAAAGGTTTAAACTATGATTTATATTATGACTCCCCATCAAAACAGTTTTTAACTGACTTAAATGGTGTTGATATTAGTCAATACAAAAAAGTTAATTATCCTAATTTTGAAATTCTAGTGTTGGATGCATACATCAATCTATTTAAAGGAGATGGAACTAACTTCTGTCCTGCTTTTTGGAATGATTGCTCCGAGGAGTCTTTAAGCTCTTTTTTTCAAGCATCTGAAGATTTTAGCCAATCTTGGAATGGCGAAGAAAATGTAATGGAATTTCTCGAAGATCACTTCGTTAATCATTATTGCACCATGTATCTTGATACTTCTATTGATCAGAAAACTTTCACCAGCGACCTCAATATTTTAATTAACCAATTAACTAAATAAATTACTAACAACTTTTTTGACTATTTTCATATGATCCATCAAACAATCTTTTATTTTATGATACCTATAGATATGGGCTGGTGGAATGGTAAAGAAGAATTAACCAAGAACACTGAACTTACATATAATTATAATAAGTGTTCAGAATGTGGAGACTATAAGGAGGTTTCCAAGAAATATATCAATAAAATCAACGACGAATTGATAACAATTTGCTACGACTGTGGTAAAAAAAGGTACATTGAGGGATTAATGGTTGTTTCATCAATAGATGGAATGGGCGATTTTGAAGCTTAATTTAATCGTAAAAGATCTTAACTATATAGACGTTTTTGCTATTATCCCTCTCTTATTATAATGAGTAAATTTAATAAAATTGTAGTTATTGGAGCTGGAACGATGGGTTCCGGTATAGCTGCCCATCTTGCTAACTCTAATCGACAAGTAGTTTTGCTGGATCTAAAAGGCAAAGATAAGCCTAACCAAATATCTGAAAATGCCATTGATATTATCAAAAAGTCAGATCCACCCCTTCTAGTGGAGCGCTCTCGACTTGAACATATTAAACCTGGTAACCTCGATGATGATTTTGAAGAAATTAAAGATGCAGACTGGGTTATTGAGGCAGTTGTTGAGAGGATAGACATTAAGCATAAGCTTTACTCTCAAATAGATAAAGTTCGTAGTCCCAACTCCATCATTTCATCTAACACCTCTACCATTCCTCTTTCAATCTTAACTCAAGAAATGTCAGACTCCATGAAAGCTGATTTTTGTATTACCCACTTTTTCAATCCCGTTCGATTTATGAGACTACTTGAAATCGTTGAAACACCAACGATGAATAAAGAAAAGATGAGTGACCTTCGTGACTTTTGTCAAAACGAATTGGGTAAAGGAATTGTTAATTGTAACGACACCCCAGGCTTTATTGGTAATCGTATTGGCGTGTACGCGATGCAGGTCGCGATGTATGAAGCTTTGGAGCGAGGTCTTCCTGTAGAAATCGCCGATGCATTATTTGGCCGGCCTTTAGGAATTCCTAAAACAGGTGTGTTTGGATTGTACGATCTCATTGGAATTGATTTGATGAAAGATGTGCTCGCAAGCTTTAAAAAAGAATTACAAGAAAATGATCCGTTCATGGATGTAGTCTCACCTCATCCTTTAGTCGAGAAATTATTAGAAAAAGGGTTTAATGGAAATAAGGGTCCTGGTGGTTTTTATCAAACCACAATCGTTGATGATGATGAAATCGTCAAGGCGATGAACACCTTAGATATGAGTTATTATGATTTCGATAAAGTCGATTTAGAAATTGCTCGAAGAGTTGAGAAAGACGGGATTAAAGCTCTTCTTGATGATGATAGTGAATATGGCCGATATGCCTTTGCTGTACTCGCCAAAATCATTAATTATGGGGCTTTTTGTATCCCTGAGGTTTCAAAAAAAATCACTGACGTAGACGATGCTTTGCGTATGGGCTTTAATTGGAACGAGGGACCTTTTGAATTGCTATATGAATATGGACTCATTAATTTTGTTCAACGTCTACAAGATGAAAAACAAGAAGTCCCCGAACTTTTAAAAACCATGATTAGATTAAAACAAGAGCCTTATGACTCCACTTCCTCACGAGCTTATGATCATGAGTCAGGCATGAGGTTTATATCTCGAGGAGAAGGTGTTCGCCGATTAGGTGATCATAAAAAGTACGCTAATCCATTATCTCGAAATTTTGCTGCCACAATATGGCAATTTAATGATGAACCTCGAGAGCAAAAGATACTGTGCTGTGAATTTCACACCAAGGCTAATGCTCTTAATGCAGATGCAATGAAAATTTTAAAGGAGTCAGTTGATCGTCTTGAACAAGATAATTATCAAGGCCTTGTTGTCTATAATGAGGCAATGAATTTTTCAGCAGGTGCAGATTTAAATACCATGATTGGCTTAGCGGATGTGAAAGATTGGAAAGGGATTGATAAATACTTATCTGATTTTCAATCTACATGTAAGAAAATGAAATATGCATCCAAGCCCACAGTCAGTGCTGTTGCAGGACTTGCTATCGGAGGAGGTTTTGAAGTGGCATGCCAAACTTCTAAGATGATTGCTCACATGAACAGTACGTTAGGTTTAGTGGAGACAGGTGTAGGTCTGGTTCCTGGGGGAGGAGGCTGTAAAGAACTGTTATGGAGATGGGTGCAAGACGACAAATATACAAGCGATCACGATCAAGCAGCCCTTCAAGTATTTGATATTATTGGGTATGGGCTAATGGCGCACTCTCCGCTCCAAGCCAAAAAGCACAAATTTTTTTTAGACAGTGATATTTTTGTTTTGAACCGAGATAATCTGTTAGTCGAAGCGTTCAAACAAGTATCTGTTTTAAAAGAGGGTTATTCAGCTCCAGAAAACCCGAAGTTCGTTCTTAGCGGCCCTGAAGTAAAAGAGAAAATGCACCGAGTTTTGTTAGGTTTGGAGCAAAAAAACATTATTTTTGGCTATGATGTGGATATTGGTCTTCATTTAGCGGACGTCCTTAGTGGTGGAGATACAACCAAATCAAATGAATTGACTGAAGCAGACTTATATAATTTAGAGCGACAGTCTTTGATAAATTTAATACAATCCAATAAGACGAGGGATAGGATCCATGCAATGTTGTCTACAGGGAGAAGACTGAAAAACTAATGAGTAATTTTGAACAAGGAATGCATAAAAATGATGCAAACTTTGTTCCTTTAACTCCCATCAGTTTCCTTGATCGTATCAAAGACGTCTATCCCGACTACGAAGCTTTAGTATACAAAGAGAGAAAATATTCTTGGAGACAGGTTTATGATCGATGTACTCGATTTGCGAGTGCTTTAACAAAAGTAGGAATTGGTAAGGGTGATGTTGTCTCTATTATGGCAGCCAATACACCTGAAATGTTCGAAGCACACTATTCTGTCCCTATGACGGGCGGTGTTGTGAATACAATTAATACTCGTCTCGACACCAGAACTGTAGCCTACATCTTAGATCATAGTGACTGTAAAGTTTTTATTGTGGACCGACAATTTCACAATGTAGTTGTTGAGGCCCTAGCACAAGTTGACCGAGAGATCATAGTTATTGACATTGATGACAAGCAAGCGGGTCTTGGAGATATCCCCGCAATAGGAAAATTAGAATATGAGAGTTTCTTAGAAACGGGTGATGAAGGATTTGAGTGGATTAGACCAGATGATGAGTGGCAAGCAATTTCACTGAGCTACACTTCGGGTACAACAGGAAATCCTAAAGGTGTCGTTTATCATCATCGAGGATCTTATTTAATGTCGATGGGAAGTATTAGCGCTTGGAACATGCCTAACCGCCTGACGTACTTATATACCGTTCCTATGTTTCACTGTAACGGCTGGGGATATCCTTGGACTTTGGCTATGCTGCACGCCCGTGTGATCTTTATTAGAAATATTGTTGTTAAAGAAATTTTTGAATTAATCGATGAATATGATGTAACGCATTTTGGAGGAGCTCCGATTGTTTTAAATATGATCGCCAACGCTCCAGCTGAAGATCAAAAAGCATTGAAAAATAAGGTTTATGTTATGACTGCGGGAGCTCCGCCGCCCAGTTCAATTCTTCAAAAAATGGAGTCCTTGGGCTTTGAGGTTATGCATGTTTACGGACTCACAGAAACTTATGGCCACGTTGTTCACTGTGCTTGGAATAAGGACTGGAATAATTTAGCTGAAGATAAACGATCTGAGTTAAAAGCTTATCAAGGAGTCCGCTATCCACACACCGAAATGGTATCAGTTATGAATCCCGATACGCTCGAACCCGTTCCCTCTGATGGAGAAACTATGGGTGAGATTATGATCCGAGGAAACACTGTGATGATGGGATATTATAAAAATGAAAAGGCTTCACAAGAGTCTATGATAAGCGGATGGTTTCACTCCGGAGACTTGGCAGTAATGCACCCCAGTGGATATATTCAAGTTAAAGATCGATCAAAGGATATCATTATTAGTGGGGGTGAGAATATCTCCTCGGTAGAAATCGAAAATATTATTACAAGGCATCCTGCTGTATCACTAGCAGCGGTTGTCGCGAGACCTGATGAAAAGTGGGGGGAGACACCATGTGCCTTTATAGAATTAGCCGACGGCCAAATAGTTGAGGAAGATGAGCTAAAGAAATTTTGCCGAGAGCATCTAGCAGGATTTAAAATGCCTAAAACTTTTGTATTCCAAGTCTTGCCAAAAACGTCAACGGGTAAAATTCAAAAGTACGAACTAAGAGAAACAGTTAAAAAACTTTAATTAACTTTTTTATTTTTATCTTCAGTGTTAATAACTTTGATAGCTTTTAGCTTTTTGTAGCACATATAGCAGACAAGATTGTGATGACTTTTAATTAGGTTTTGTACCTTCTTTGGGGCTGTTCGAATTTCAGACTCAATGTAGACGCTATCCATGACGGATAATTCTCCCTCGCAGTATTTACACTTTTCCGCCATCTCTAGTATTTTAAATTTTTCTTAATTTTGTTCCAATACTGAAAAAATCTTTTTGCAGGGTGAAGATAGTTATCCTGTATCAAGAAGTAATCGGGCAATTGCTCAACGTCATACGCATCGCCGAGCTTTTGAAATAACTCTTGGTACACAGGCCTAAAAGTAGCTTTAGTTGTGATTTTTGATATAGGATTTTGATTATGAATTTCTTGCAATATCTCATATGTGTTTCCCTGATATACCTCAGCTCCTGCCTCTTTGGCCAAAAAGTATCTATTTTCAATGATTTTTTCACTGAGCTCGTAGCCTTCACTTAAGGCATTGTCAAAGATGTATACTGGGTTACCCTCAATACCTAGAGGCACTCTCATGAACTCATCATATAAATAGATCAGGTTCATAAGTTAGGAAAGAGCCTCTCACTAATCTCCTCATAACTTCCATCTATTTCTTGGTTTTTCTCTGTAATAATCTCAATTGAGCGGTGGCAGTATTTATGGACATTTTCTAAATTAAAAATATAGGGCTTTCCTGCAAAGGTACTCGCAATCCATTGCCACGAAAAGTTATTACTCGCAATATCACCATCTAGCAAATGGCTTAAAAAAAACTTTGCTCCTGCCTGCCACTTCACTCTTCTAAAATGAACAATATAAGAGGCCAAATACATACGCGAATGATTATGCAGATACCCAGTAGTAAGAAGCTGATCGATAAAAACGTTTATTACCTGTGTTGGAGTTTTTGCAGATATGATGTCTTCAGGTAATTCATCTTGATACTCGTGTGCTTGGAAACCTGTTTTATATTCTTCCACATCTGTCCATAATTGATCGGGATGATGATAGGCGTAACTTCTCCAAAAATCTCTCCATGCTAATTCTTGGATAAATTTTTCACTCTCATTAAAATCATATTTATCTCGAACATGTTCATAAATTTCTTTATTTGAAATAATTCCATGTTTGATGTAAGAAGATAATCTTGAAATTTGTCCATTGAGAAAGTTTCTGGTCTTTGCATAGAGTGCAGGATTAAAAGAGTTAAATTTTTCTAAAGCATCTTGCCTTGAGGCAACAGAGCTATTTGATTTAGTAGATGAGGGAACGAGATCTTGAATATTTGAAATTTTCATTTCTAGTTATACATACAAATTTGGCTAATAGATTGTTTGTAAATCAAACGTAATTTGGCTTCCAGGAGGAAGTTGAGAGATTTTGGAAATATCTTCTCCATTTAAAATTGCAATCTTTGGATATCCCCCAGTGCAAGGGATATCTCGCATTAATACAATAGGCTGCCCATCACTGGGTACTTGAATAGACCCGGGTAAAATACCTTCAGACAAAATATCGTGTGACTGGGAGCTGAGGATGGCCTCTCCTTTGAGCCTGATACCCATCCGATCACTTTGAGCCGATATTGTAAAAGTACTACTAATAAACGATTGTAGAGCCTGATCTGTAAAAAATTGAAGTTGAGGACCAGGATAAACTTTAAAGTTTGTCTCCTTTTTGTAAGCAGGGTTCGGTATGGATAGATGATCCCAAGAACTCACATCTTCCAGAATTTCAAAGGTATCATCAACTTTCAAAGGCCTATTGATAGAGCCAATTCCCGCCTTTGTATCTGTAGAGAAACTTTTTAAACAAGGATCTAACCCAAGCCCATGTTCAACTGCGATGTAGCCATAGACGGAGTCGATAGTATTATGAATATTCAACTCATCTCCTGCAAATAAATTTATACTCTTATAGGGTTGGCATATAATTTGAGTACCATTATTTTTTTGTATATTCATATTACAATTTCCACCGACACAAACTTTTACAGAACCTTCCTTTACTTTTATTGAGGGTCCAACATAGGCAAATTCAATAAATTGATTATGATGGAGTGGTATAATTTTTTCTAATTCTTTAATAATTCTCTGGTCCATAGCCCCACTGGGGGAAACTCCTAAGTGTTGATAATGAAATCTTCCAAAATCCTGAACGGTTAAATGAGTACCTGTACGGCTGATTACAAGTGAGTTCATGAGGAGTACTCCTTGATCAATTCATTAATTGAGAAATGTTTCTTTTGGACTTGCTGAAACTCTTTGTTGCTGACAGAGTAAAAACTTACCTTGTCTCCAGGTAAAAAAAGAGAGGGGTTAGGGTTTTGAAGATCAAATATATCGAAGGGTATTTGTCCGATAATATTCCAGCCACCTGGTGATATTTTTGGATATATGCATGTGTGGTTTTTAGCTATTCCAATGGATCGAGCAGGAATTTTAATTCTTGGAGTAGCTAATCGCGGTGTAATTAATTGAGAGTGGATATCGCCTAGATAAGGAAATCCCGGCATGAAGCCTATATAATAAGTATAGTAACTCTCAGAGGTATGGAGGTTTATTATTTCCTCTTTAGTTATCTGATGAAGTTGTTGAATTAACTTTAAATCTAAAGCGAAACTTTCATCATAACAGGCAGGTATTTTCCACGTTTTATTGGCACTTTTTTGAAATTGAGATTTTATATCACTTATTTCTAAAGTAATTTTTTCTTTATTTTGATCGCGTATTTCAGAATTTTCAAAAATAATCACAATTTTATTAAATGAAGGAATTATATTTAGTAAAGGCAGTCCAAGATTTGAAATAGTGGAAAATGCTTTATTCACCTCTAGTGATATAGATTTTGAGGAGTCATCTCCAAAATCTAGGAGCATCCCTCGGTCTCCATAAGAATTTATTCCTTTGAAATACACACTAATATCTTAATGTAACTTTTGTGCATTTGAATAAAATTAATTTTAATTCTGACATAGCAGAAAAAGATCATAGTTTTTATGAGTCTGTTGATATGCAACTAATAGACAGAATTAGTTCTGCCAATATTTCATGTTTATTTCATGGGGGTTCAAATGAAGTTGTTTCTAAAGCACTTAGTTATTGTGATACAAAAAATGTTTCAATTGGAGCTCATGTCTCGTTTTTTGATAGAGATAACTTTGGACGGTCACAAATTAATTGGAACAAGCAACTCATCCATGAAATACTCAACGATCAATTACTTTTTATTCATAACCTTGCACTGGAAATGAGTGCTACAGTGACTCATATCAAACTTCACGGAGCCCTCAGTAATATGGCTTGTGTTGACCAGGATCTTTCTGCTGAAATAGTAGGCTATTTAAAAAAAAATTACCCTTCTTTAATATTACTTGCACCAGCTTTAAGTGAACTTGCAAAAATTAGCTTTGAGAGTGACACTGCTACAGCTCTTGAGGTTTTTGCAGATCGCACCTACGAGAGTAATGGCACACTCACACCTCGTTCCGTCAGCGGCTCTTTAATCACAGACCCCAAAAGTGCCAGCGAACACGTTCGAGCAATGCTCATACAAAAGGGAATTATTTCTCGTGCCGGAGATACTTTAAAAACAGATATACATTCAATCTGTGTACATAGCGACACACCAAATAGTATTGAAATATCTGAACAAATTTGCATACTTCTTGAAGAAATGAAGATTAAGCAAGTAACACTTCCAGAATTTTTTTAAAACTATTATGGGAAATTATTTTTTTTACGGCACACTTCGTTCTATTTCAGTCTTAGAAAAAGTTATTGGAAAGAAATCTAACCATTTAGATATAATTCCTGCTTTTGCACCTAAAAGTGAATTACGCCTTGTCATTGATGAGAATTTCCCAGTTATAATTTTTGGTGAAAATTACACGGGCGTTGATGGGATATTAGTGAAAGGTTTAACTGACGATGATATTGCACGCATCCGTTTTTTTGAAGATGTAGAATTTGCTCCTAAAATAATGTCCGTTGAGACTGAAGGAAAACACTCAGAGGCAAAATATTTCTCTCAAAAAGGAGTCGAGCCTTCTATGGATCCTTGGTTTTATGAGGAATGGAAAGAGAAAGACGAGGCCTTAACTTTAGTAACCACTGAACTTTGGATGCAACTTTATGGGAAATATACAGCGGAAGAAGCAGATCAGTATTGGAATGATGTTAAAAAACAAGCTTATCATCAGTATCACTCTCAACAATGAGGGTATTTAATTTTTTTCTACTTATTTCCTTTTTATTTATTCCCCATTCTTTTTCCAACGAGACCAGTTGGAATTTGTTAAAAGACGGTGGTAAAGTAATTTTTATTCGTCACGCTTACGCCCCAGGGGGTGGAGATCCTGATAACTTTGAACTAGAAGACTGCTCAACACAAAGAAATTTAAATCAACAAGGAATTCGTCAATCCCAAACAATTGGCAAATTATTTATTGAATATTCTATACCGGTAGACTTTGTCTATTCTAGTCAGTGGTGCCGTTGCCAAGATACAGCTCGGTATGCGTTTGGAGATTATGAGAATTTTAGTGCATTAAACTCTACGTTTTCTGGTAAGTACCAAAAAAATCACACAAAACAAATGTTGGAATTGAGTGAATTTATCAATAGATGGGACGATAGTGGGGGTAACATAATTTTCGTCACTCATTATGTGATAGTCGGCGGCTTTCTTGATTATTATCCAAACTCTGGAGAAATGGTGATTGCAGATAAATCTTTATCAATTTTAGGAACTATAAAAGTAGACTTCTAAAAGAATACCCTTTCAATAAACCAATATAAACCTATTAAGGAGATCATAACAGAAATAGGAATTTGCAAAAACGCTCGATACCAACTTTGGCGTGAGGGTAGAATAAAAATAATTGATGCAAGAATAATGATTGCTATTTGAGCTACTTCAACTCCAAGATTAAATGAAATTAGACTTATCACCAGTTGACTTGTATTCAAACCAATATCTCCAAGAACAAAAGCAAAACCTAAACCATGAATTAATCCAAAGATAAAAATTATGACATAACGAGGAACAATCAAACGTCTTTGAAAAATATTTTCTATTGCGACATAACTGATAGATAGAGCTATCAAGGGTTCTACAATTACTGCAGGGATAAAGATTAAATTAAAACTAGCAAGAATTAGTGTAATAGAATGTGCGAGCGTAAACATGGTAACTTGAAGTAATAGAGGTTTAAATTTAATTGCATAAAAAAAGATACCTATAATAAATAATATATGATCTAGCCCTTTAGGAACAATGTGCTCTATTCCTAGAATTAAATATTCAATGATTGTTTTTCCTACTGAGGATTGTGACTGTTGGGATAAAAGGGGCGATTTTTCAGCCGGCTGTAAATAACTTGTAAACAAAACAGACTCTTTTGATAAATCTTCAAATTGTCTAATTACAACAGGTCCTATCTTTTTATCAAATTGAACTGTAAACGAAGAAGAGTCTTTAAGATCGAAATTGAGATATAAGACAGTATCTCTCGGCATCTCTTCGTTTGTCTCATCAAACGTCTCTACTTTATTTAGTAAGAGAGGTATGAGCTCACTCTCACTGATGATTTGGATCTTATTAATAAATTTAGACTTATTTTTTAATACTAAATTTTCTATTTCTTGAACAGAAAAGGCTCTTAATTCATCATATTTTTGAGACTGAGGTGAATTATTTGTATCAATATAAATGGAGGCATCAATTTCAGACAGCACAGTTTCAGCATTCAATTTAAATTCAATTGAAGCATTTTCCTCTATAATGGTAATATCTACGATCGCAGGTTTAATTTCATGTGTATGCAGAGGAGGGCTTAATAGAAGAATTAAAAAGAATAAGTACTTAATCATTTAGTCATGTTTACCAAAGTTCACCTAAGAATTCTTTATGTTTTTTCATTCCTCATTGCTTGCTTTGTTCAAGTAAGCGCTCACGAATTTTGGATTGAGCCAACCAAATACCAGCTTAATGATAACATCATAAATGCTCACTTAAGAGTGGGACAAGAATTTCAAGGCATGGCTTTAATGTATAATCCGCAAGATTTTAAAACCTTTAAAATTTTATCTGGGTCTAAAAATAAAAAAGAAAAAGTCAAAGGTATACTCGGAGATGTACCAGCATTAAATACAAAGACAAAGTTGGAAGACTTATTAATTGTTTATCACGAGACTACTGATAAATTTGTAAATTATAAAAAATTTCAAAAATTTAAGGATTTTGTTTCTGAGAAGGGTTATGACCAATTAATTCAAACTCATTTAGATAAAGACTTTCCCCAAAGTAATTTTATGGAGAGTTATCGGCGTTACGCAAAATCTTTAATTACCACAAGTAGTGGCAGTAAAGGAAAAGATAAAAAAACAGGACTTTTATTCGAATTTGTTTTAGATCAAAACCCTTATACAAATTTTGACTCTAATCAAATAAGTGCAACTTTATATTATAAAAAAAAACCCCTTCCAAATAACCTCGTTACAATTTTCTCAAAATATAAAAACTCTAAATTGTCTGTTTCAAATATCAAAACAGATGAGAAGGGTAAATTTACTTTTGAAATAGAACAAGGTAAGGAGTATCTATTAGACTCAGTTGTCATTTATCCATTAAAATCAAAACCTGATGATCAAGAACCAATCTGGCATAGTGACTGGGCCTCTACAACGTTCTTAGTTCCTGAAAATAATCTTTAATTTTTATTTATTAGTATAAAATATTGAACATGATTTTTGCTCTAAAAGTAATATTAGCAGCCCTTGTGATTGCATTTGCAAGCTGGCTTTCTGGAAAAAAACCTGAGTTATCTGGATTTATTATCGCTCTTCCAATCGCGAGTATTATTGCCATTGCCTTCTCTTTCTTAGAGCATAAAAATACCGAAAATACTGTAATTTTTGCTAAAAGTATTCTAATTGGGGTACCTGTCTCATATTTATTTTTCTTACCCTTCTTTTTCGCAAAAAATCTTAATATGAATTTTTGGCTAATTTACTTGATCGGATTAACTTTGCTAGTGATCGGATATTTTGTTCATAAATACATTATGAGCCTTATTTAGATGTTTGAGTTATTTGCAGACTCAACTCCCAATGCTAGAAAAATTTCAATAATGTTAGAGGAGATCAACGAAAAGTACTTAGTTACATTTATTAACTTAAACAAAGGAGAACAGTTCCACGAAGACTTTAAAAAAATCTCACCTTTCTCAAAAATTCCTGTGCTCAGACATGAAAACCAGACTATCTTTGAATCTGGTGCGATATTAATATATTTAGCAAACTTCTCTGGAGAGTTTTATGGTTTAAATCAAAATTTAACGACTCAATGGCTGATGGCACAGATGGGTTATATTGGACCAATGTTAGGTCAGCATCATCAATTTCATCATTACAATCCAGGTAAGAGTGAATTTGGAGAACAACGATATTTTAAAATAGCAGAGACTATATACAAAAATTTGGATGATCATTTATCTAACAATGAATATTTAGCAAGAGAATATTCAATTGCTGACATGGCAACATTCCCTTGGATTGCACGACATCCAATCCACGATATTGGTTTAAACAAATATTTAAATTTGACCAGATGGTATAATAAAATTGCACTTAGACCCGCTGTTATAAAGGGTTACGATTTATTGAAAGACGGCACAGTGCCTCCAAGTGTAAATTAAAATGAAAGTATATTTCAATGGTTCATGTAATATTTGTAACGCTGAAATAAGTCATTATAAAAAAAAAACATGTGATATAAACTACGTTGATATATCCAAAGATAGAGATGAACATATAAATCACCTTTCAAAAAAAGATTTATTCAGAAGAATGCACGTTTACCATCAGGGTAGGCTGATCTCCGGATCAGAGTCATTTTTAATTTTGTGGGATACCATGCCCAGATGGAAATATTTGTCATCATTTTTAAAGTTACCAATTTTTAAGCAATTATGGAAAATCTTATACGAAACAATGGCTTTGTTATTATATTATAAAAATAAATCTAAGATCTGAAGAGAACCATTCTTGCAGTTTCACCACAAGAATGGTTTTTGGAGGATTAAGGTTAATCATCAATATCTACCCTAATCTCATAAAAATGGATCAAATAGATTGCCTTTAAAAAATAATATTAACTAACTTAATTTTCGAGATTGGTTCTTTTTTATAACTTCACCAATAAAATACAAAGAACCTCCAAAATAAACAGAAGTCTGTTTTGAAGATAATTTATTAATAGTTTTAAAAGACTGTTCTAAAGAGTCAGCAAAATATAAAGAGAGATTTTTGGGCAATAGTTCTTTAGTAATAGAATTTTCTTCATCCATTTTAACTACCACAATTTTACTAAAGTGTTTTGACAAACTAGTAAGCATTTGCAAATACTTTTTATTATTTAAAAAAGAGCATATTAATATTTTTTTATTTTTAGTTAATGATGCAATCAAGGCTTTCATTCCATCTATGTTGTGAAATCCATCTAGATAAATATCTTTGAATTTTTTAATCTTCCCCGTTAAAACACCGCTTTTAATTTTTTGTAATCTTCCTGGCCATTGACAATTTGTTAATGCTTTTTGGGTCACTTCCGTATCAAACGCATCTTTTAAAATATTTTTTGCTAAATGTATTCCTAATCCAGCATTAACTAATTGATGTGCACCCAATAAATTTAATTTTGATATATCTATTTTTACATTATCAGAAATATAAAATTTAGATTTTATCTTCCACTCATCATTATAAATATCTGCATTCAATTTTCTTTTCTTTAGTTGCGCCTTAATATAATTCATTACTCCTAACTTTTGCCTGTTAACAACAATGGTACTTTTTGAATTCAAAATACCTAATTTTTCGAATGCAATTTGATTTAAGGAAGTACCAAGATAGTCTTGATGATCTAAGGAAATCGGAGTAATAGCTGCAAATTTTGATTTTTTAATTATATTTGTTGCATCAAACCTTCCACCAAGTCCTACTTCTAAAATTAAATAGTCAGCTTTATGATCTTGAAAAGCTTTAAAAGCTGCCGCTGTAGTTATTTCAAAAAAAGTAATTAAATTTCCTTCATTCATATTTTCACAATATCTTAAATATTTTAATAACTTTTGATTTGAAATATCTTTTGATCTTAATTGTATTCTTTCATTAAACTTTACTAGGTGTGGGGTAGAGTAAACATGTGTTGAATATCCATGGTGGTTGAGTATTGACTTTAAAATCGCAGCTGTTGAACCCTTACCATTAGTACCGGCTATATGAATTACTTTTGGCAATAAACTCTCATCAAAATCTATTTTTTTAAGAAGTTTTTTAATTCTTCCTAAAGATAGATCAGAAAACTTAGGGTGAAGTTTCAGTAGTCTTTGAAAAATGGGATCTTGCAAGATCTTATTTTTTTACAAAAGATAAAACTTTTGAGAGAGATTGATTTAATTCTTTACGATGAACAACCATATCAATCATCCCGTGCTCTAAAAGATATTCTGCTGTTTGAAAATCTTCAGGTAACTGTTCTTTAATTGTTTCTTCAATCACTCGTTTGCCAGCAAAACCAATCATACTTCCTTTTTCTGCAATAATGATATCTCCAAGCATGGCAAATGAAGCACTAACACCACCTGTAGTTGGATGAGTAAGCACGCTAATGTATGGGATTTTATGCTGATCCAACATATTCACAGCAGCAACTGTTTTAGGAAGTTGCATCAAACTTACGATACCCTCTTGCATTCTAGCACCACCTGAAGAAGCAACAGAAATGAATGGACAGTTTAAATCAACAGCATTTTGACAACCAATTTTAAATGCTTCGCCAACAAATTGACCCATAGAACCTCCCATAAAATTGAAGTCCAAAATAAAAACTACAACCTTAGTATTTCCAATTTCACCTTTAGCTAAAATAGCAGCGTCTTTTTGATCAGTTTTTTTTTGTGCAGCCTTCATTCTATCGGAATACTTTTTAAGATCTTTAAATTTTAAAGGATCGTTATTTTCAAAAGGCACTTCTATGAGTTCAAAAGAATTATCACCAAATAAATTTTTCAATCTGCTATTTACATCCATGTTCATATGGTAGTCACAATAGGAACAAACATTTAGATTTTCTTTTAAATCACTAAGATAAAGAGTCCTCTCTCCACATCCACACTTGGTCCATAAATCAGAGGGGGGTTCTTTTCGAGTAACAAGAGAACTTAATTTAGGTTTTACATAATCTGTTAACCAGTTCATTTTAAACTTTAACCTCTTTAATTAATTTCTTTAGAGCAATAAGATATTTATTGATATCCATTTTTAAATCAAAATATTTTTGTATAAGAGCTGAACCAATTATAACACCATCAGCATTAGTTTTTTTTGATATTTCGAGTACATCCTTTTTAGATTTTATACCAAACCCAACTAAAACTGGAATTTTTGACATCTTTTTTAGAGATTTAACATTTTTATTGATCTCTTTATAATCTAATTTGTTTGAGCCAGTAATTCCTGTTGCTGATATATAATAAATAAAACCCTTTGAATCCTTTAAAAGTTTTTGAGCTCTTTTCTTATCTGTCATCGGTGAGATTAACTTAATCAAATGAATATTATTTTTTGATAGAGACTTTTTAATTTCACTCTCTTCCTCAAAAGGCAAATCCACAATAATTATTCCATCAACAATATTTTTTATATTTTTAATGAATTTATCTACACCAAATTTACGAACAGTATTTAAATAGCACATAATCACAAACGAAGTATTGTTTTTAGATTTACTTAATTCTTTAATTAAATTCAGTGATTGTTGTGTTGACAGGTTTGAGCTAAGAGCAAGTTTATTCGCTTCTTGAATAATAGGTCCATCTGCCATCGGATCAGAAAAGGGAAGTCCAAATTCAATAACATCAGGTTGATGAGATAGCATCTCATTAAAAATTTTTTTACTTTGAGACAATGTAGGAAACCCACATGTCATAAATAAAGAGAGAATTTTTTTCTTAGGAAGAGTGTCTAAATTATTCATCTGCATCAAACCCAATCGCTTTAGCTGCAGTAAATAAATCTTTATCACCTCTTCCACACATATTTAAAATTACAAGTTTATTTTTATGTTTATTTTTAAACGCTTTAATTAAGTAGGCTAGAGCATGGGAGGGCTCTAGTGCAGGGATAATTCCCTCTAGTTTTGAACATGTTTGAAATGCTTCAAGGGCCTCTTTATCAGTTACACCAAAGTACTTAACTCTTTTAATATCTTTTAAGTGGGAGTGCTCGGGTCCTACACCAGGATAATCGAGACCGGCAGAAATAGAATGAGCCTCTTTTATTTGTCCATCATTGTCTTGTAAGACATAACTGTAACTTCCGTGTAAAATACCAGGAGTCCCAGAGGTCATTGTTGCAGCTGTTTCTTCTGTTTTAGCGCCTCTACCAGCTGCCTCAACTCCAATAATCTTCACCTTTTTATCATTTAAAAATGGATAAAATAAACCCATGGCATTTGATCCGCCTCCAACACAAGCTATCAAATAATCTGGTAGTTTTTTCTCTACTTTCAATATTTGCTCTCTCGCCTCTTTTCCAATGACAGATTGAAAATCTCTTACCATTTTCGGATAGGGGTGGGGACCTGCAGTAGAACCGATAATATAAAAAGTATCTCTGACGTTTTTAATCCAATCTCTTAGAGCTTCATTCATAGCATCTTTTAAAGATTTACTTCCGGACTCTACAGGAATAATGGTGGCACCCAGAAGCTTCATTCTGAAAACATTTGGTTTTTGTCTCTCAATATCTTTAGAGCCCATGTAGATATAACAAGGAAGTCCAAAAAGCGCACAAACAGTAGCTGTTGCAACTCCGTGTTGTCCAGCACCTGTTTCAGCAATAATTCTTGTTTTGCCCATTTTTTTTGCAAGTAGAATTTGTCCTAGGCAATTATTGATTTTATGGGCTCCTGTATGATTTAGCTCATCTCTTTTAAAATATACTTTTGGTCCATTAATATATTTAGATAAATTTTTTGCGAAGTGCAAAGAGGAGGGCCTTCCCACATAGTTTTTAAAAAGGTCATTTAGCTCTTTTTTAAATTTTTTATCCTTTTGAATTTTTTTATACGATTTATCTAAATTTAGTAATAGGGGCATTAATGTTTCTGAAACATACATGCCACCAAATTCACCAAATCTTCCAACAGTGCTAGGTTGTTTATATGTTTTCATTAATTATAAATTGATGAAATAATACCATCTATCAAAGTAAGGCTTTTTTCACCCGGTTGTTCCTCTACACCAGAATTTATATCAACAAAATCCGCGCCTGTTAAGCTAATTGCTTTTTTGATATTAGTGACATTTAGACCTCCTGATAAAATATAAGGAAGGTTTTTAATATTTTTAAAATCAGACCAATCCCAAGTTGTATTGTTCCCTCCAGGCATCTGATTTGAAGATGGTTTGGCTTCAATAAGGAACTGATCTACATCAATTAACTCAGTTGTTTTAAAATCTTCTGGGGATATTGATTTATATATCTTTTTCTTAAAATTACTTTTAACTTCACTTATAAAGTTTTGATCTTCATCACCATGAAGTTGAATTGTATCAAAATCAAAAACTTCTAATTTATTTTTAATTTCACCAATTGATGGATTAACAAAAACACCCACAAATTTATCTTTATGTGTTTTAAAATATTGGTTAACAAGACCTAGTGTTTCTATATCTATAAACCTTGGACTCTTTTCATAAAAAATTAACCCTTGATAAGAAATATTTAAATCAAGACAGTGATTAATAATAGCTGGATTATTTTGTCCACAAATTTTTATTTTTATGTTGTTCGCCATAATTTTTTAATAATTCTAAAGGTTTTTTGCTTTCTATTAATTCTCTTCCTATTACAACAAAGCTTGCACCATCTTGTAAAGCATTATGAGCAAAAGTAACTCTTTTTTGATCATCATTTCTAGCGAACATTTTAACACCAGGTGTTATTTTGATTAATTTATTAAATTTCCCTAAAACTTTCAGGTCATTACCTGAACAAATAAGGCCATGAATATTTACATTATTAGTGATTTCAGTAAATTTTTTTACAAGTTTTTTTGTGCTTCCCTCTTTATATATTTTTTTGCTATCTTTTCCATTTAAGCTCGTCAATAAGGTTACCCCTAAGATTTTAGTTTTAAGTTTATTTTTCTTAATAGAGTTTACTGCAGCTTTCATCATCTCGTTACCTCCTGAAATATGCAAGGTAAGAAAATCGGGATTTATGTTCGATAAAGAGTCTATCGCACTGCTAACAGTGTTCGGAATATCGTGGAGTTTTAAATCAAGGAATAATTTACTTTTTGACTTTTTGATTTCTGAAATTAGCTCATTTGAGCGGTTATTATAAAAAGATCTATACCCCACTTTAAAACCATAAACATGGCGGTGCAGTTTTTTAACAATACTAATATTTTGAGTATTTGATTTTAAGTCTAAGGCTATAAAAAATTTAAATTTTTTCATTTAATTTTTTGTTGATATTTTCGCTAGCTTTGAATGTAACTTTCCATTTAGAGGGTATATATATTTTTTTCTTATTTCTAGGATTAGAACCATATCTAGATTTCATGAATTTAGACTTAAAAACTCCAAAATTTCTTAGCTCTATGGAGATATGATCTGAAATATTTTTTTCTAAAATATCGAAGAATCTATTAAATAAAGCTTCATTAATTTTTGGTGTTAAATCAGTTTCTGATTGCAAAAAAGTCTTTAAAATATCAGACTTATTCTTCTTTGGAATCCTTTTCCTCATCCAAAGCCTTACCTAAAATATCTCCTAAAACTGAACCAGAAGATTTAGATCCATATTTTTCTAACAAACTTTGTTCTTCATCTATTTCAAGTTGTCTTATTGAAAGAGCAAACTTTCGATTTGTAAGATCAATAGAACTAATTTTAGCATCTATTTTTTGTCCTTCATTATATCTGGATATATTTTGTTCCTCTTTATTTTTTGAAAGCTCTTTTCTTCTAATGGTTGTTTCAATAAAACTAACTACTTCAACATCAATTCCATTATTGTTAATTTTAGTAATTGTAGCAGATACAATATCTCCTTTTGATTTATCTTTGAAAAATTCATTAAAAGGATCGGCAGATAATTGTTTAATACCAAAGCTAATTTTTTCTTTCTCAGGATCAATTTCTAAAATCTTAACCTGAATACTTTGACCTTTTTGATATTTTTTTAAGGTTCTATCACCGTTAGAGTCAGTCCATGATAAGTCATTTTTATGAATCAGTCCGTCAATATTATCATTGAGCTTTGCAAATATACCAAACTCAGTAATATTCTTGATTTCTGTGTCAATAATTTGATCTTTTTTGTATTCATTTAGAATATTTTCCCATGGATTTGGCTCAGTTTGTTTTATTCCGAGACTTATTCTTTTCTTTTCTTTATCAATCTCAAGAATTTTAACTCTAATATTAAACCCGACTTCAAGTATTTTATTTGGATGGATATTCTTCTTTGTCCAACTTATATCGTTTGAGTGAACCAATCCCTCTAAATCTTTTTCTGTAAGTTGAACAAAAGCACCATAGTCAGTTATATGTGTAATTTTTCCATCATAAATTTCATTAAGAGTAATCTTCCCTTCAATTTTTTCCCAAGGATCATCTTTTAACTGCTTATATCCCAAACTTATTTTTTCAGAATCATCTGAAACTTTAAGAATTTTGAACTCATATTTTTTGGCTATTTCAAGTACATCAGATGGATGACCAATTCTACTCCATGAAATATCACTTAGATGGACTAAGCCATCTATCCCACCAAGATCAACGAAAGCGCCATAGTCAGTAAAAGTCTTAACTTTACCAGTAACTACAGAATTACTTTTAGATTTTTCTAATATCTGGTTTTTTATTTCTTTTTGTTTCTCTTCAAGAATAGCTTTTCTTGATACTACAATATTACCCTTAGAATAATCCATTTTAAGGATTTCAAAAGTTTCCTCAGTTTTTATCAAATGACTTACATCTCTAACTGGTCGAACATCAATTTGACTAAGAGGCAAGAATGCATTGGTACCCATAATTTTTACATATAGACCTGCCTTAGCCTTACCAACAATAAAACCCTTTACTCTCTCTTTATTATCATAAAGTTTTTGAAGTTTTTCCCAGGACTTCAATTTAATTGCTTTTTCATGAGAGATTTTTACATTACCTTCTCTGTCTTCTAATTTTTCAATAAATACCTCGATTACTTGTCCAGTTTTTAAATCATCAGATGATCCAGTATTAAGAAATTCTTCTTTAGGTATTTGACCTTCACTTTTGTATCCAATATCAACTGTTATGTGTTGATCACTTATTTTTAGAATTGTTCCAGAAATTATTTTATTAGAAGCTATCGTGCTTTTTGTTTCGAATTGTTGGTCAAGCAATTTGCCATACTCTTCATTAGATATCATCAGTCATTATTCACCTTTCAAGTTGAGTAGGGTTCTTTTAATGTTTTATTAATGTTTTTCAAGAAAAATTAATTACTAAATTGAGATATATGTTTGAAAAACATTGGATAGCTTGTTTTTACACATGTTTTATCTTTTATAATATTGTTTTTTTTACAGATCATATTTGCAATAAAAAAAGACATCAAAATTCTATGATCATTTTCATGTTTAATAATTCCAGCACCATTTTTTAAATTTTGGTTACCATAAATATATAAATCAAATTTGTTAATAACAGACTTTACACCAATTTTTATTAAATTTTCATGTATTAGTAACAATCTATTACTTTCTTTGACTGTCAATTCTTTTAAACCCTTAAATACACTTAAGCCATTTGCAAATGAAGCAGCTATAGATAAAATTGGTATTTCATCTACCTGTTGAGGTATATCATCCGAATTTAAAGTAATTGATTTTAATTTTTTTTTCTGATCAATTTTAAGATCTGCAATAAACTCATTATGTATTTTTCTTTTACCAACGATCTTAATATTTCCGCCCATTGCTTTTAAAGTTTTTATAAAACCAGTTCTTGTTTTATTAAAAAGAATATTTTTAACTAATAATTTAGAACCTGGTTTTAAACAGGCAGCTGTTATGAAAAACGCAGCAGATGAAGGATCGCCTGGTACAGTATAATTAATTGATTTTAATTTTTTATTGTTTTTCATTTCAATAAACCTATGTCTAGTATTTTCTTTAACTTTTATATTATATCCCATCGATTTAAGCATGTTCTCTGTATGGTCCCTAGTTGATTTAAATTCTTTTACTTTCACAGTTCCATTGGTATTTAAAGCAGATAACATAATTGCACTTTTGATTTGAGCAGAAGGAATTAATATATTAAATGTTAATGGTATAGCACTTCCAGTTCCTTTTAATTTAATTGGAGGATACAAATCTTTTTTTAAATTAATAAATGCTCCAATTTTAGATAAGTGCTCCGTAACCCTTCTCATAGGACGATTACTTAAAGACCTATCTCCGATTAAATTTACTTCAATGTTATTAGATGAAATTAAGCCAGAGATTAGCCTAATACCTGTTCCTGAATTTCCAAAATCAATTGATTTACTTGGTTGAAATAATCCACCAGGTGGTATCCCATAAACAACGTATTTACGCCGTTCTTTTTTTATACTAGCTCCTATTAGTTTCATTGCTTTGAGTGTATTCATGACATCTTCACCCTCTAACAAATTTGAAATCTCAGACCTACCAACTGCTTGACCAGTTAAAATTAAAATTCTGTGGCTTATTGATTTATCACCTGGAGGTGTATATGTACCATGTATTTTACTGCGATAATTGAAAGGCATAAAATTAATTATAATTTTTACCTAAATATATTTTTTTTACAAAGCTATCAGATGTAATTTCTTTAGGGTTTCCAGATTTTATTATTTCACCATTATAAATAATGTACCCAAACTCAACAATACTTAAAGCTTCTTTGACATTATGGTCTGTTATTATTATCCCAATATTTAATTTTTTAAGTAATGAAATTGTAGATTTAACTTCATCTATTGCAATAGGATCGATACCTGCAAAAGGCTCATCAAGCAATAGGAATTTCGGATTACTTGCCAAAGCCCGGGCAATTTCGGTTCTCCTTCTTTCGCCTCCGGATAATAATTTACCTTTGGTCTTTTGAAAGTTACTTAAGGAAAATTGCTTAATAAGTTTATCACTTATTTCTAAAGATTTATTTTTATCATGAAATAATTCTGCTATTGATAATATGTTATCATACACATCCAAATCTCTAAAAATTGATGCCTCTTGAGGTAAATATGAAATACCTAGTTTAGTCCTTAAGTTGAGACCTTTATCGTTTAATAAATAATTATCTAAAAAGATTTTACCTAAGTCAGGCTTTAAAAAACCAGCAACAATATTAAAAAGTGTTGTCTTTCCGCTTCCATTTGGTCCAAGCAAACCATTGATTCTGTTATTCTTAAATTCAAGGTTAACTTTATTTAAAGCTTTTTTTGACTTAAAGCTTTTACTAACATCAATAAGTTTAATTGTTTTTGTCATTTTCTAATAAAACTTCAACGAGTGAGTCTTTATCAGCTGAGTTTAATATCCTCTTATTGTTATCGATGTCAGCAATAAGTTCATATCCAGTAAGTAATCTTGTTGGGGATTGTATAGATACATCTCCTGTAAGTATTATTATGTTATTATCTTTAGTGTATATTGCGTGATTTCCTTTAAAAATTTCATCTCTAAATTCTATAACTACATTTTCAAATAATTCGACAACAGTAAATACTTCTTTATCATCTTCCTCAATATAATTTGCTATCATTTTATCCGAATAAGCAACAAACTTTTCGTTTTTAAACTCCACATCCCCATTAGCAGTATAGTTTTTATTTTCAGAGTCCCAAATAAGTGTATCTCGAGCTTTTACGTAGCTATCTGAATATGCAGTTGAGAAAAATACTGATACTAAGATTAGATATAGAATTTTATTGATCAATTAAGAACTCAACTTCACCTTTAAAAATGATGATACCCTCATAGTCTAAATTTTCAAAACCATTGGCTTTTAATGTTCCCATTGAGTTTATCACCTTAACAGGCTTATTACTATTTGATATTTCTTCTTTAAGTTTTATTAAGATATTTTTCCCATATATTTTGTACTCTCTATTTTCCAAAAATGAAATACCTTCAAGATATATGTTGTCATCATCAATTTTGTTTAACTTTTCAGATCCAATTTTTGTAATACCTGATTTACTCAAAACAATACTCGAAAAATTCTCAACAGTTATTTTTTTTTGAATAAAATTATTAGATAAAGGCCTTTGATTAAAGATATAGATAAAAAATTGTACTCCAAATAAAAATACTACTAAAGTATTGATAATAATTTTATTAGAAACATTAATCATTTTCTAAACACTTTTTAATATTAACAATACCTATTGGTTTATTTTGTTTAGCAACTATTAAACTCGTAATAGAATGTTTATTCATAAGAACAATAGCTGATGAAATTAATAGGTTTTCGTTTGCAACTATAGGTCTACTTTTCATAATTATAGTAGCCTTTTCTTTAATATTAATCTTTGCGATTGATCTTCTTAAATCTCCATCGGTGATAATACCTTTTATTTTTTTATTTTTATCAAGCACTACAACACAACCATATTTTTTTTCTGTCATAATCAAAACAGCATCAATAATAGATGAATTAGAGGTTATTATAGGTATATCTGTATCCATAATTTCACTAAGCGTTTTTAATTTCTTTCCTAATTTTCCACCTGGATGAAGCTCACTAAATGTTTTTTTATCAAATTCTCTTAAACTTAATACAGAGCAACAAAGAGCATCACCAAGCGCCAAAGACATAGTGGAAGAGGTAGTAGGTATTATTTGTAATTTATCAGCTTCCTTATGACTTGGTAATATTAAATTAATATCAGAATTCTTAGATAATAAACTTTTTCTGCTTGATGTGATTGAAATAATTTTTATTTTTTTTTTCTTAGAATAATTTATTAAATCTGCTAATTCATGAGAGTCTCCAGAATTAGATAAAATTATTAAAATATCGTTTTTTTCGATTATACCCATATCTCCATGACTTGCATCAACAGGATTTAAATATAAGGCTGGTATCCCAGTAGAGGTAAAAGATGCAGCAATTTTCGCTGCAATATTTCCACTTTTTCCAACCCCAGAGATTATTAATTTTCCACTCTGTTGGGTAATCAGTTCAACTGCTTTAGTATAATTTTTGTCTAAACTTTTCGATAGTTTCGTAAGAGCCATAGACTCTAAATTCAAAACTTCTTGTCCTACTTTAATAATTCTTGATTTATTCATATATTACTTGTGTGCAAAGATATCTATTCCTTCCCAACCTTGTAAATCCAAATCAACTCTTATTTCCATAAATTTCATTATTGATTTAAACAGCTTTATCCTTTTTTGATTAAGTAACTTATCACTAAGTGAACTTTTTATTTCTGACAAATACAAAACATCATTCATAGCATATCCAATTTGTTTGCTTGTAAGTTTTTTTTTACTCCAATCGGATGACTGTTCTGTTTTATCTAATTGAACATCTAATATTTCATGAACTATATCTTTAAGACCATGTTTTGATGAATAAGTTCGGGTTAATTTCGATGCAATTTTTGTACAAAAAACATTTTTAACGTTTATTTTTAAATTTTCTTTCAATATTGCCATATCAAATCTAGCAAAATGAAAAATTTTTGTAAGACTATTATTCTCTAATAACAATTTTAGATTTTTTGATTGTTTTGGAGATAAATCCTCTTCAAATTTTATTAAATATACTTTTTTATCTGTTTCATTTCTAATTTGTATAAGACAAAGTCTATCTCTTTTAACATTTAAACCCAGAGTTTCAGTATCAACGGAGATATCACCTTTGAATGTTTTTAGAACTTTGCTTGGAAGATCATTGTGAAATAATTGATAATTTGACATCTTAGAACATATATTTATATAAGATAGATATTACAATGAAAAACAAAAATATCTTAGTTTATGGATCTACGGGCTTTATAGGGAGAAGCCTTTCAAAAAGACTATTACAAAGCGGTTACAAATTAATATGTCCCGTAAGAGATGCTAATAGAGTTAAAAGAAACATACTTTCAGGTGATATTGGGCAAATAGAAGTTATAGAATTTGATATTAATAATTTAGATGAAATAAAAAGCTCAATTGAGAGCTCAGATTTTGTTATTAATCTAATTGGAATCTTGTATGAGAAAAAAAATTTATCATTTGAACTAGCGCATTATTTATTGCCAAAAAAAATAGCTAGTTTTTGTGAGTTATTCAAAAAACCTTTTCTTCATGTTTCTAGCTTGGGTTCAACTTTTCAAACAAAATCAAATTACCTTATTAGTAAAAAGATGGGTGAGGAGTTTATTGAAAATAATAATTCTAATAACATAATTGTAAGGCCAAGTACAGTTTACGGTGAGGAGGATAATTTTATCAATTTATTTGGTAAGATGGCAAAAATTCTTCCATTTCTCCCACTAATTAAAAATGGATCAACTAAATTCCAACCAATTTACGTAAATGATTTATCCCTTTTTATTTTTAATTTGATAAATAATTTTGATAAGCACAAAAACTCTAATTTAGCTGCAGTTGGTAATGAAATATTTACATTTAAAGAAATCTTAAGTCATATATTCTCGTCTCTGAATAAAAAGGAAAGATTTTTTTATATGCCTTCATTTCTTGCAATTCTTCAGGGTAAAATATTAGAAAAACTTCCTAATCCTTTATTTACTTATGATCAGTATGTGACTCTTTCTCATGATAGCATATCAGAGGGGAGCCAAAAATTAGTTACAGAAATATTAAATCAAGATTTATCAAACATGAAAATTATAACTGCAGAATATTTAAAAAAGTTTATTGACAGGGTCTAATAAACATAAGCTAATAAAACCAAACCCATAAAAATTCTATAAACAACAAAAGGCGTGAATCCAATCTTATTAATATAATTAATAAATATAGAAATTGTCATGTAAGCTGAAAAAAATGAAGTTATAAAAATAATTATTAGACTCTTATCAATAATGAAATTCTCAAAATCATTTATATTTGAAAAAAAAGACAACGCAATTATGGGTATACCCATATACAAACTATAAATGGATGAGTATCTTCTACTTTCACCGAACAACCTAAAAGCAATGATGCAACTTCCAGCTCTACTAAAACCTGGTAAAAAGGCAAGACACTGAAAAAAACCAGCTAAAATAAACTTGGTACTTTTACTTTTAATTTCTATTTTAAATTTATTTGTTTTATCTGATATAAAGAGCAATATTGCTCCAATTATTGAAGTGTATCCGATGAATTCTAAGCTTATAAAACTTAAATTATAAAATTTTACTATTAAGCCAAGAAAAACAGTTGGTATGGTAGCATAAACCAGAATTTTAAAGTTAGCTGTAATATTTGATTTTGAAAAATGATCATTTTTGAACAAATATATAAATAGAGCTAATAAAGAAGCAAAATGAGCAGATGTCTCATATAAATAGTTTCTTGATTCTATGCTATTATAAAAAATTTCAATAATATTGAGGTGTCCACTTGAACTAATGGGGATAAATTCAGTAATTCCCTGAATAAGACCATAAAAAATATAAAAAAAACTATATTCAGTCATAATTTATTATCATTTATGAGTTTACTAAGTTCAAAAATCTTTGTATTAATACTATCCAATTTATTTGTAGGAGTATAAAGTAATATTTTATTATCATGTTAGAGTTTCATAAAAAAAAGCCAAAGAATCCATCTAAAACTGAACCTGAAAAAAGGATAAAGGATTTTCAGGAGATTTACAGTCAGTTTGATAATAATGACTCTATAGAACAATCTTCAAGATGCTCACAATGCGGAATACCATATTGTCAAATTCACTGTCCTTTAAATAATAATATACCAGATTGGCTTCGTTACATCGCTGAAGGTCGATTGGAAGAAGCTTATCAAGTATCCGCTTCTACAAATGCATTCCCAGAAGTATGTGGGAGGGTTTGTCCTCAGGATCGTTTATGTGAGGGTAACTGTGTTGTTGAACAGGCAGGTTTTGGAGCTATTACAATTGGTAATTTAGAAAAATACTTAACTGAAATAGCATGGGAAAAAGGATGGGTAAAAAACCTCTCATCACAAAACCAATTTAAACAAAAAGTAGCTATTATTGGATCGGGCCCTGCAGGAATGGCCGCTTCAGCATATTTAACCCAAAACGGATACCAAGTTGATGTCTTTGAAAAAAACGATCGGGCGGGCGGTTTGATGATTTATGGTATACCTAATTTTAAATTAGATAAAAAAATTGTTGAAAGAAGAACAGAGTGGCTTTTAGAGAGCGGAGTTAAATTTAATTTAAATATGGAAGTTGGAAAAAATATCTCCTTTCAAGATTTAGAAAAAGATTATGATGCAATATTAATCGCAACTGGCGTGTATAAAGCCAGACAATTAGATATTGATACCTCATCAGTAAACAATAGCATTCCCGCTTTAGATTTTTTAATTGAGAGTAATAGAACTGGATTAGGTGACTCTCCTTCAAATAATAAATACCTTACAGCAAAAGATAAAAATGTAGTTGTAATCGGAGGAGGAGATACAGCTATGGACTGTGTTAGAACAGCGATTAGACAACAGGCAAAGGAAGTTACTTGTCTTTACAGAAGAAATAAAGAAAACATGCCTGGATCAGCAAGAGAAGTTTTAAATGCAGAACAAGAGGGTATTAAATTTAATTGGCTATCTGTCCCATCTAAAATTATAAGTGATAACTCTACTGCAACAAGTATGACATACAAAGTCGCTGCCTTAGGTGAGGTTGATGAGAGTGGAAGAAGAAAACCAGTTGAAACAGGTGTTGAAAAACAAATAAAAAGCGACTTAATTATCCAAGCTCTAGGTTTTGAACCTGAAGATTTGAACCACAATTTTAATACAAATATTGAATTAACAAGCTGGAAAACAGTTAAAGTCGATTTTAAAAAATTTCAAACGAGTAACCCAAAGATTTTTGCTGCTGGAGATATTGTTAGGGGCGCCTCTCTCGTTGTATGGGCAATTCATGATGGCCGTGAAGTTGCAAAATCAATTCATAATTTTTTACAAAACTTAAAAATCAAAAAAGCATCATGAAAGATCACCCATTAGAAATCTACAGAAGAAATAAGCAAAAGCTAAAAGATAATCACGTTTATAATGAAAAATATGAACATGATAATTGTGGTGTTGGTTTAGTTGCCTCAATCAAAGGTGAGTCTAGAAGAGATATAGTTGAAAAAGGTGTCGAGGCACTGAAGGCTGTGTTCCATAGGGGTGCGGTTGATGCTGATGGTAAAACTGGAGATGGTGCTGGGATTATGTTGGAAGTTTCAAATTCATTCTTCAGTAAACAAGTATTAAAAATGGGTCATAGATCGAGTCAAGACTCTATATTGGGTGTAGGTATGATATTTTTACCGAAAAGAGATTTTGGAGCACAAGAAAAATGTAGAGCTATCGTTGAATATGAAATTATAAAAGCTGGAATGAATCTTTTTGGATGGAGGCAAGTTCCGGTTAATACAGAAATCATTGGTGAAAAAGCTAATTATACAAAACCAGAAATTGAACAAATAATTTTTTCCCCTAAAGAAAGCACCCCTGATATTGAAAAGAAACTTTATTTAACAAGAAGAAGAATAGAAAACAAAATTAAATCTCAGAGTATTAATGACTTTTATATTTGCTCTTTATCGACAGAAACAATTGTTTACAAAGGTATGTTTTTAGCCGAACAGCTATCTGAATTCTATCCAGATTTATTAGATGATGAATTTAAATCTAAATTTGCTATTTACCATCAAAGGTATTCCACGAATACATTTCCTACATGGTCTTTGGCGCAACCATTTAGAGTTTTAGCACACAATGGTGAAATCAACACCTTAAAGGGAAATATAAATTGGATGAGTGCACATGAGCCAAGAATTACTCACCCTTTTTTTAATGAAAGAATTAATGATTTAAAACCAATACTTGACTCAGATGCTTCTGACTCTGCATCTCTTGATGCTGCTTTTGAGCTTTTTGTTCAAACAGATAGAGACATGCCGATGGCAAAATCCATGATAATTCCTGAGTCTTGGTCAAATAGGTCTGATTTATCTGATCAATTAAAGAGTATGTATGCTTATTGCAATGCTGTAATTGAGCCATGGGATGGACCAGCAGCCGTCTGCGGGAATTTTGGAGATTGGATAATATCTGGTATGGACAGAAATGGTTTAAGGCCGCTTAGGTTTATATTAACAGATGACGATCTTCTAATTTCAGGATCTGAAGTGGGAATGATTAATATTGATGAAAAAAATATCATAAAAAAAGGAAGAGTTGGCCCTGGTGAATTAATCGCAGTAAATTATAAAGAGAATAAATTTTATGAAAGCTCTGAACTAAAAGAATTACTCAGTAGCCGAAATGATTACTCAGACTGGAATGAAAAGACAATTAAGTTAGATAATATTTTATCCAAAGACAAGATATATACCCCATCAGCAGAGGAGAAAGATAATGTTTTTCAAATAGCTAAATCATTTAATCTAACATTAGAAACTCTTGATTTAATTTTAGACCCTATGGTTAAAACAGGTCAAGAGGCTATCGGATCAATGGGTGACGATGCACCCCTAAGTGTACTAACTGAAAGATACCGAGGTCTTCATAGTTTCTTTAAACAAAATTTTGCCCAAGTAACTAACCCTCCTATTGATAGCCTAAGAGAACAAGTGGTAATGAGTTTAAAAACTAGACTCGGAAATTTGGGAAATATCGTAGAAGAAGACTCAGAACAATGCAATTTGGTACTTTTAGAAAGCCCTTTATTATTAGATAACGAGCTTGAAACTCTTAAAAGCCATTTATCAAAATTTACAACTGAGATTGATTGTACTTATGATACAAATGAAGATACAAATTTCTTAAATGAAATTCAAAGAATATGCTCTGAAGCTGAACAGGCAGTTAGATCTGGTTCTCAACATTTAATTATTACTGATAAAAATATTAATACTGACAGAATTGCTTTGCCAATGATACTTGCAACCAGTGCTGTGCATAGTTATTTAATCAAAAATAATTTAAGAACATTTACTTCATTAAATGTCTCCTCAAGAGAATGCCTTGATGTTCACTACTTTGCTGTACTTATCGGTGTTGGAGCTACTACAGTTAATGCTTCATTAGTCGAAAAACTTATCTCAGATAGATTTAAAAAAGGAATTTATGAGAATACTGATTATCCTCAACTAATAAAAAACTTCAAAAAATCCATAGAGAAGGGATTGAGAAAGATAATCAGCAAAATGGGTATTTCTGTTATTAGCTCTTATCGTGGTGGAAGAAATTTTGAAATAATTGGTTTAAGTAGAAGTATGGTAGAGAGTTTTTTCCCAGGTATGTCCTCACGAATATCTGGAATAGGATTAGATGGATTGGAAAAGAGAGTAAGGCGACAGCATGAGCAATCCTTTAAATCTGATAATGTAATATTAGACATAGGTGGAGAATATAGGTTTAGAACCAACAGCGAAGCACATGCATATGAGGGTGTTTCAATACACATGCTTCAAGAAGCAGTTACTAGAGACTCTTATAATTTATATAAAAAATACACTTCAAGAATTTATAGCTCAAAACCAATACAGATCAGGGATCTTTTACAGTTTAATGAGAGTAAAAATTCTTTAAATCTCGATAACGTGCAAAGCATCTCTGAAATACGAAAAAGCTTTGTATCTCCAGGGATCTCTCTTGGAGCTCTTAGCCCTGAGGCTCACGAAACATTAGCTGTAGCAATGAATAGAATTGGCTCAAAGTCAGACAGTGGTGAAGGTGGCGAGGACTCGAGAAGGTATTCTAAATTGAAAAATGGAGATAATCCAAGTTCAGCAATTAAACAAGTAGCTAGTGGAAGATTTGGAGTAACTGCAGAGTATTTAAATAATTGTTCAGAATTAGAAATTAAAATTGCACAAGGTGCTAAACCGGGAGAGGGTGGACAGTTACCTGGTTTTAAAGTCACTGATCTAATAGCTAAATTAAGACATAGTACAAAAGGTGTAACACTCATCAGTCCTCCACCTCATCATGATATATACTCTATTGAGGACCTTGCTCAACTTATCTATGATTTAAAACAAATTAATCCCAAAGCAAAGGTTTGTGTCAAGTTAGTTGCACAATCAGGAATAGGAACTGTTGCTGCAGGTGTAGCAAAAGCTAAAGCTGATGTAATACTCGTATCTGGACACTCAGGAGGAACAGGGGCAAGTCCCCAGTCAAGTATTAAATATGTTGGTCTTCCTTGGGAATTAGGTATCAGTGAGGTACATCAAATCCTAGCCTTAAATGGCTTAAGAGACAAAGTTCTTTTGAGAACTGATGGTGGGATAAAAACAGGAAAAGATATTGTTATAGCAGCTATACTAGGAGCTGAGGAATACGGAATAGGTACAGCCTCACTTGTTGCAATGGGATGTATTATGGTAAGACAGTGTCACTCAAACACTTGTCCTGTAGGTGTTTGTACCCAAGATGAAAAACTTCGTGAAAAATTTGGTGGAACACCTGAAAAAGTCGTAAACTTATTTTCTTTTATTGCAGAGGAGGTTAGAGAGATACTTGCCTCTTTAGGCTATAAATCTTTGAAAGATATAATTGGTAAAACAGAACTATTATCTCAAATTCACTATGGGTCTAGTGATTTAGATAATCTGGACCTAAATCCTATATTAACAAAAATTGACGATGGTAAGATCTATGATTACCATTCTGAGAAAAAAAGAAATGAAGTCCCGCAGACCTTAGATGATCAATTTGAAAAAGATGGCAAAGATTTTATTAATTCAGGTCAAAAAATTGAATTAACTTATAATATACAAAATACATTAAGAACAATTGGAACCAAAATTTCTTCTGTCATAACAAGAAAATATGGAATGAATTCTCTGTCTGAAGATCATGTGACTCTCAAACTGAGAGGTTCAGCTGGCCAGTCTTTGGGGGCGTTTGCAGTCAAAGGTCTTACATTGAAAGTTTTTGGCGATGCTAACGACTATGTAGGTAAAGGTCTTTCTGGTGGAAAAATTGTCGTTCAGCCAAGAAGCTCATTTACTCAACCAAGCCATGAAAATGTTATTATAGGAAACGTAACTCTTTATGGAGCAACTGATGGAAGATTGTACGCATCTGGTCAAGCAGGTGACAGATTTTGTGTGAGAAACTCAGGTGCTTTGGCCATAGTTGAGGGATGTGGTGCTAATGGATGTGAGTACATGACAGGAGGTTCTGCAATCATTTTGGGAAATATTGGTGATAACTTTGGTGCAGGAATGACAGGTGGATCTGCCTTTATTTATTCTGATCAAAAAAATATTTCTGATTTAATGAATATGGAAACTATAAGTTTATATGAAGTTGATAATCAAAATTGGAAAAACCATCTTCTAGATCTCTTAAAAGATTTTTACAAAGAGACTAAATCTAAAAGAGCTGAGTTTATTATTGATAATTATGACTCTGAAATCAAAAAATTTGCCCATGTTGTACCTGATGAAGTGATTGATAAACTAGAATTTCCAGTTACAAAAAAATCAAAAATAGCTTAAATAAATTTAGATAGAGTTTTTAAGCTTTCTTTATCAGACAAGCTGTGATCAGCATGTTTAATTAAAATATTTTTAAAGTTTTTAAATTTTTTACTCAAATTAAATTTATCGTTATACCCATAAGGTACTGCTTTATCTTGACCCCCATGAAGGAAAATAGTTTCTCCCAAAAAATCACCCTTAATTTTTTCAAGAAGATATTTTTTACTCCTATTAAATAATGCTGGGGAATAATAGTAAGCAAAATCAGAACCAACTTTTTGTTTAACAATTTTATTATTTTTTATTTTTTTTCTTTGATGAATATTTAAATTTTCCCAAATTAACTTAGCAGTAAAATCTGGCGCAGGAGCAATACCAATAAGTTTAGTAACTTTTTTTGGGTGCATTAAAGCATAAATGATTGCAACCCATCCACCCATACTACTCCCTATTAAAATGAAATTTCTTATTTTTAAATATTTTACAATATTATCTAAGTCATCATACCAATCACTAATTCCAAAATTAGTAAATTCACCACTAGATCGACCATGACCTTGAAAGTCAAAACACAAATATGAAATGTTATTTTTTCTGCAATAATTGCTTAAAAAATTAGATTTTTTACCACTCATGTCAGATAATAATCCATGCAAAAAGATGAGAGTTTTTTTACTTCTTTTGTAGTATCTATAAGATATTTTTAAATTATCTTTTTTAAAAAAGTTTTGTTTTGACACAGATTAAAAATACAAAAAAAATTACTTGTTTACAAATAATTCCATCTATGGGTATTGGAGGTATTGAGACAGGAGTAAGGGATATTGCTAATTACCTTAATAAAAAAAATATTGAAAATTATATTTTATGTGAAAGTAGTGATAAGAACTTTAATATTAAAAGTCTAAAAATTATAAAAATTAATAATTTAAGATTTAAAAATATTTTTGATCAAAACAAAATAAAAATACTGATTAAAGATTTAATTATAAAAAAAAGAATAAATTTAGTTCACATTTCATCCAGAGCACCTGCTTTTTTTCTTATAAATTTTATTAAAAACTTAAATATCAAAGTTGTAACTAGTGTTCACAACAAGTATGAGTCTAAGTCTTTGTTAAAAGATTGGTATAACAGTTATTTATTAAAAGGCGACACTATTATATTTAATTCTAATTTTGTAAAAAAAACATATGAAAACTACTACCCCAAAAAAACTAAAATACATGTAATTCCTAGAGGTATAGATACTAACTATTTTTATCCATCCAAAAAAAAAGTTATTGATAGAAATATTTTTATACCCTCAAGAATATCAAATTGGAAAGGACATGAATTATTACTTAATTATTTCTCTTTATTAGAGCAAAAGTATAAAGATCTATTTAAAATTCATTTAATAACTTCAAATCAAAGTAAAGAAGAAAAGAAAATACAATTACTAATAAATAAACTCAATTTATCTGAGAAAGTCATAATTCATAAACCAACTTTAGAAATTAATAAATTATATCAAGAGTCTTATTTAATTATTAATATCTCTAAAAGACCTGAAGGTTTTGGAAGAACTATCTCTGAAGCTTTATCGTCAGGTAAAACTATTATTGCTCCTAATCAAGGAGGTACTAAAGAACAACTTTTTTATTTTGATAGAAATTTATTATTTAATGTAAATTCATTTAACTCCTTTCAAAAAACTTTTAAATATGCTTTAAAAAACTATCAATCAATTTCCAAAAAAGGCAGATCTTATGTAAAAAAAAATTACTCATCAGATCTGATGTGTAGAAAGACTTTAGAGGTTTATAATCAATTAATTAGTTCATGAATATTTTGATAATTAAACATGGGTCTTTGGGTGACTTAATCATTTCTTTTGGAGCCATGAAAACATTAAGAGAAAATTATCAAAATGCCAATATTTATTTACTTACTCAGTCTAATTATAAAAAAACTTTTATAAATTTACCTTATGTTGATGAAATTTTAATTGATAATAGACAAGCAATCTTTTCATCAGTAAATAATCTTTTAAATATAGTTAAAGAAAAAAAAATTAATCTGGTAATTGATTTACAAAATTCAACTAGAACTGAAATATACAATTTTTTTTTAAAAATATTTACAAAGTGTAAAATTTTATCTGCAAGGAAATTTTCAAGTTATAAATATGAGCAAAAAAAACTTGGTATTCAACACATCTCAAAAAATCATCAAGATCAATTAAAACACTTGGGTATAAATCAATTTCTACGGCCTGATTTAAGTTGGATGTTAAAAGATGATATAAAAGTTTCAAAAAAAGTCATTTTTATACCAGGTGCATCTAAATCTGGTGAATATAAAAAATGGTCTTCAGATAAATTTGCCCAAGTAGCTAAATATTTAGTACTAAGAAAGTATGAAATTTATTTAACTGGCTCCAATTTGGATTTGAATACTATAAATGAAATTATTGAATTGTGTCCTGAGTCTATAAATAAAATTAACGAGTCCAAGATAGAGGATTTCTATCAATTATGTATGACATCTGAGTTAATTTTAACAAACGATACCGGGCCAGCTCATATTGCTGGTCTTACAAATAAAAATGTTATTTGGATAGCAAATGACAATGATATTTCGAGATCGTGCTATCCACTCGGAGATAATGTGCATAAAATTACATCATCTAACGTAAAAAATATCAGTGTGGACATTATTATTAATAAAATAGAACAAATATTAAAATAATTTATATTTACAATTGAATTATCTTTGTTAATAATCCTAAAATGATTTTATTTAAGCAATCCCTAGGATATTTATAATTGCAAACTTCCTTACCTTTTTTTTACATATAATATTTTGAATAGACCCTTCCAAAGAAATAATAATTTTCGTGGCAAAAGAGATCTTCATAAAATAAATAATTTTATATCTGCAGCTGACGTAAGAGTAATTCTAGACGATGGTGAACAATTGGGGGTTATGAAAAAAAATGAAGCTATAGATATTGCTAAAGGCAGAGGCATGGATTTAGTTGAAATTGCTCCAAATAACAATCCTCCAGTTTGTAAAATAGTAGACTATGGAAAATTTAAGTACCAAGAACAAAAGAAGAAAAATGAGGCAAAAAAGAAACAAAAAGTAATTGAAACTAAAGAACTTAAAATTAGACCAGGTACTGGTGAGCATGACTATCAAGTCAAAATTAGAAATGCACAGAAGTTTATAAAAGAGGGAAATAGAGTTAAATTTAGTTTGAGGTTTAAGGGTAGGGAAATGGAACATTCAAATTTGGGTATCGATATGCTTAAAAGGGTAAAAACAGACCTTGGTGAACTTATTAGAGTTGAAATGGAACCTAAAATTGAAGGAAGACAAGCTTTCCTCGTTGTTGCGCCTAAATAAATTATATGATATTTAATTGACCTCAACTGGTCGAAAAGGCTTTTAAACAAGGGTATGCCTTAAGACCTAATTAGTTCACTCAAAAGGAGATAAAATGCCCAAACTAAAAACAAAAAGTAGCGTTAAAAAACGCTTTAAAACTTCCTCATCAGGAAAACTAGTGGTCGGAAGCGTTGGTAAACGCCATGGCATGTCCAAAAGAACAAATTCTTTTATCAGAAATTCTAAAGGTACAAGAGTCTTATCAAAGTCTGCATCAATAATAATTGAATCAATGATGCCATATTCCAAATAGGTAAAGGAGATATAACATGCCAAGAGTCAAAAGAGGAGTTACAGCAAGAGCTAAACATAAAAAAGTTTTTGAATTTACAAAAGGTCATCGCGGTCGAAGAAAAAATGTCTACCGTGTAGCTACACAAAGCATGGATAAAGCACTCCAATATGCTTACCGTGATAGAAGAAATAAAAAAAGAGATTTCAGAGGTTTATGGATACAAAGAATTAATGCTGGTGTTAGAGAGCATGGCCTCACATATGCCAAGTTTATTGATGGATTAAAAAAAGCAAATATTGAAATCAATAGAAAAATTCTATCTGAAATTGCATTTCATGAACCAGCTGCGTTTAAAACAATAGTTGAGAAAGCTAAGGCTAATATAGCCGTTTAAAATTTAAAATGGACATTAAAAAAGTCCTTAATGAAGCTACAAAAGAAATAGAGCAAAGCTCTAATCAACTTGATTTACAAAATGTTAAAGTAGCATATTTAGGAAAAAAAGGAAAAATTACAGAGTTACTTAAAAGTCTAAAAGATTTATCATTAGACGAAAAAAAATCTACAGGCGCTGAATTAAATCAATTAAGAGGTGAGGTTGATAATCTCATTAAGATTAAATTTAATCAGATAAAAGTTGAAGAAATTAACTCTAAGTTAAGAAATGAATCTTTAGATTTTAGTTTTCCCCCACCAAATTCAATTTCCCCAAAGGTTCATCCAATATCAAAAACATTTGATGAGGTTATAACGATTTTTGGATCAATGGGTTACTCAGTTGCCGAAGGCCCAGACATAGAGACAGATTATTTTAATTTTTCTGCATTAAATATTCCTGAAAACCATCCTGCCCGTGAAATGCAAGATACATTTTATATTGATGATAAGGATAAAGATGGAAAACCCTTCGTTTTGCGAACACATACAAGTCCAGTTCAAATCAGAACTTTATTAAATGAAAAACCTCCAATTAAAATAATAGCTCCTGGAAGAACTTATAGGTGTGACTCAGACTCAACGCACTCTCCTATGTTTCATCAGGTTGAGGGATTGTTTATTAATGAAAATGCAAACATGGGCGATTTAAAAGGAACCTTGATTGAATTCTGTAAACAATTTTTCAATGTGCAGGATTTAAAAGTTAGGTTTAGACCTAGTTATTTTCCTTTTACAGAACCTTCTGCAGAAATGGATATCGCCTATACGATTGTCAACAACAAGATTAAATTAGGTCAAGGTGATCATTGGCTTGAAATACTTGGATGTGGAATGGTAAATCCTATAGTTTTAGAAAATTGCAATGTTGATACAAAAAATTTTCAAGGTTTTGCATTCGGAATGGGCTTAGATAGAATTACAATGTTAAAATATGGCCTAACTGACATAAGATCATTTTTTAGTGGAAACTTAAATTGGATTGCTAATAACGGTTTTAGCATTGGAGATTTTTAGTGAAGTTTAGTTATAGTTGGTTGTGTGAACATTTAGAGACAGATAAAAATGCAACTGAAATTGGTGACGCTCTCACAAATATAGGCCTTGAACTAGAGAGTTTAAGTGACTATTCCTCATACTCAAAATTTGTTGTAGCAACAATTAAAGATTTTAAAAAACATCCTAACGCAGATAGATTGAACATTTGTAAAGTTGATGACGGAGCTGATACTTATCAAGTAATTTGTGGTGCAAATAATGTTAAGAAGGGATTAAAAGGAATATTTGCTAAAGAAGGAATGTATATTCCTGGAACACAAATACATTTAAAAAAAGGCAAGATTCGGGGTGAAACATCTGAAGGAATGCTTTTATCAGAGAGAGAACTTAATTTGAGTGATGATCACGAAGGTATTATCGAGCTGTCAGAGAACTTTAAAAATGGTACCTCTGCAGTAGAAGCACTTAAACTAGATGATCCTATTTTTGAGATAGGTATTACACCTAACAGAGGAGACTGTCTCAGTATTAGAGGAGTTGCTAGAGATCTTTCTGCAAAAGGTATGGGAAAACTTAAGCCATTAAAATACGAAAAAATAAAAAAATTAGAATTTGAAAGTCCAATTAGTTGGAGTATCAAAAATGATGATAATAGCTGTGAGTATGTCGTTAGTAGATACTTTAAAGATGTAAATAATACAAAGTCTCCAGAATGGTTGCAAAAGAAATTAATTAGTCTCGGACTAAGACCAATCAATGCATTAGTTGATATAACAAATTTTATTACTGTCGATTTAGGTAGACCATTGCATGTATTTGATGCAGATAAAGTCGGAAAAAAACTTGATATGAGACTTGCAAACTCTAATGAAAAAATTCTTGCATTGGATAATAAAGATTACACTTTGGACGTTAGCTCAACTGTAATTGCTGATAGTAATAATGCTCTCGCGATTGCGGGAATCATCGGAGGGGATCACAGTGGATGCACAGAAAATACCAAAAATGTGTTTCTAGAAGTAGCTATATTTAATCCAAATAGTGTGGCAAAAACAGGTAGATCTCTTGGAATTAATTCTGATGCCAGGTACCGCTTTGAAAGAGGTTTAGATAAAAATATGGTCCTTGAAGGTTTAGAATATGCATCTTACCTGATAAACAAAATTTGTGGAGGATCTGTTAGTAAAAATACTGATGCTGGAAAATTAGACACTAATGAACACAAAATAAAATATGACTTTAATTATTTTAATAAAGTAATTGGTTTAGATTTAGAACCACAAATACAAGTCAAAATCTTAAAAGACTTAGAATTTCAAATTAATGAGAGAAGTGATAATGAATGCGATGTATTGGTACCATCGTGGAGAAATGATGTTAAAAATAATATTGATATTGTTGAGGAAATTATAAGAATTTATGGATACGATAATATCAATGTAAGTGTACCCTCCTCATCAAAAGATGAGATTTACAATATTGAAAATTCATTAGTTAATAAGAAATTTAAAACAATATCGAAACTTAAAAAAACCTTAGTATCTAATGGAGTCTCAGAAGTTATAACTTTCTCTTTTCACTCAAACAGAGCTCAAGAAATTCTCACAGGTGATACATCTTTAAAAATTTCTAATGCAATTAGTGACGATCAATCTTTCATGAGAAATTCAATGATCTTTAATCATTTAGAAAGTGCAGAGTTAAACTTTAAAAAAGGAATAAAAAATATTCAATTATTTGAAATTGGACCTATTTATAATTCATCACAATCTCAAGAGAATATTCTATCTTTACTTATTTCATCTCAAGATGACACAAACTCAATTTATAAATCTGTAAATTTTAACTTTTACTCTTTAACAGAACTCGCATCAAAATTAATTAGTTCATTAAACTTTGATATAAAACAGTTTAATATTTCAAGATCAACTTCAAATATCTATCACCCTGGACAATCTGCAGAGGTTCATATGGGAAAAAAATTAATATCTAGATATGGAAAAGTTCACCCTTTAATTATGGAGGAATTTCCTAAACTTAAAAATACCTATGCAATTGAGTTGTTTTTTGAAAATCTCCCAATAGAGACTATATCTAGAATTAATTCTATCAATATTTCAGACTCTCAATTTCAGTTCAGTGAAAAAGACTTTTCATTTATATTTGAAAAACAACAAAACCTTTATGAAGTACAAAGATATGTCACAGGTATAGATAAAAACTTAATTAAGAATGTAGAATTCTTTGACCTTTATGAATCAAAAGATTTAGGAGATAGTAGTAAAAGTGTGACATTCAGAGTTACTATTCAATCGAAAGAAAAAACTCTCGAAGAAAAAGACTTAGAACAGCTTCATAAAAATATTTTAGAAAAAGTATCTAATAAATTTAAAGCAAAAATCAGAACTTAATGGAAATTTCTAAAATAAGAAATTTTTCAATTATAGCCCATATTGATCATGGTAAATCTACTTTAGCAGATAGGATTATTGAAATTTGCGGAGGTATGGATGACAGAACTAAAAAAGACCAAGTCCTTGACTCAATGGAGATTGAAAGAGAAAGAGGTATCACTATAAAAGCACAAACTGTGAGATTGAATTATAAAAACAAAAATGGAGATGAATATCAGTTAAATATTCTTGATACACCTGGGCATGTAGATTTTTCTTATGAGGTTTCAAGATCGTTATCTGCATGTGAGGGCTCAGTTCTTGTAGTTGATAGTACTCAAGGTGTTGAGGCCCAAACACTTGCAAATGCTTATCAAGCAATTGATGTCAACCATGAAATACTCCCAGTCCTTAATAAAGCTGATCTTCCTGCTTCTGAACCTGAGAGAGTAAAAGAAGATATTGAGCAAACAATTGGAATAGATACTTCAGAAGCCCACCTGGTCTCTGCAAAAACAGGATTTGGTGTTGAAGGTTTATTGGAGCAAATTATTGAAAAACTCCCAGCTCCATATACCAATGAAAAGAGTCTAAAAGCTCTGTTAGTTGATAGTTGGTACGATAATTATTTAGGAGTGACTGTTTTAGTCAGAATTCTTGATGGTGTTATGAAAAAAGGAATGAAGGTTAAGTTTCTATCTAACAATCAACAGTACAATATAGATAGAATTGGATATTTTAGTCCAGAAATTAATTATTGTAACGAGCTTGGTCCTGGAGAAATAGGTTTTATCAATGCGAGTATAAAGTCAGTTGCTGATTGTAAAGTTGGAGACACAATTGCTGAATTAAATGACCAAAAAATTATACCACTTCCTGGATTTAAGCCCTCTCTACCAGTTGTATTTTGTGGAATCTATCCTGTAGACACATCAGATTATGAAAGGTTAAAAGAAAGTTTTGAAAAATTGGCTTTAAATGACTCTAGCTTCACTTATGAGAATGAAACTAGTGCCGCATTAGGATATGGTTTTAGATGTGGCTTTCTAGGGTTACTTCACTTAGAGGTAACTACAGAAAGACTAAGAAGAGAATTTGATTTAGATTTAATTACTACCGCTCCTGGTGTTGTCTATAAAGTAATAGATAGAAACAAAAATGAATTTGTTATAAGGAATCCATCAGAACTTCCTGATCCTGCGGAAATTGATCAAATTTTAGAACCATGGGTTAAATCAACAATCATTGTTCCCCAAGATTATTTAGGAACTGTTATAAATCTGTGTATTGAAAAAAGAGGTAAACAAAAAAACTTAAATATCCAAAATAACAGAGCAATTTTAGAAATGGAGCTTCCATTAAATGAGATTGTGATAGATTTTTACGATAAATTAAAATCTTACTCTAAAGGCTATGCTAGTTTTGATTACCAAGTTTATGATTATTTCCAAGGCGATTTAGTAAAACTAAATATTCTTGTTAATTCAGAGATTGTTGATGCATTCTCAAATATTGTTCATAAAACTAGAGCTGAAACTATTGGTAGAAGAATATGTAATAAATTGAAAGACTTGATCCCTAGACAAAATTTCCAAATTCCCATTCAAGCTGCTATTTACGGTAAAATTATCGCAAGAGAAACAATCAAAGCTTTTAGAAAAGATGTAACTGCAAAACTTTATGGAGGAGATGTAAGCAGAAAGAAAAAACTCCTTGAAAAACAAAAAAAAGGAAAGAAAAGAATGAAACAATTTGGTAATGTCGAGATACCACAGACTGCCTTTTTTGAGGCTTTAAAAATTGGGGATAGTGATTAATTTTTTGGAGAGATGGCCGAGTGGTTTAAGGCGCACGCCTGGAACGCGTGTATAGGGGCAACTCTATCGTGGGTTCGAATCCCACTCTCTCCGCCAAATAAATGAAACAATCAATAGGTTATAATATTCGAAAACTTATAAGAAGTTATACAGAATACCCACTTATAGAAATTAAAGACAGAATTTCAAATCAACCCTCAAAAAATCAAATTCCTTCTACGGTATTCCAAACATGGGAAACAAGATATTTAGGAAAAACGCACTCTAAATCGATAGAAATCTTTAGAGATAAAAATCCCTCACTTTCTTTTTATCTATACGATAAAGAGCACAGGGATGATTATATGCAGTCACAATGGGGCAAAGAGGATATTTCTAAAATATACTTTAATTCTAATTTTGGTCCGATGAAAGCTGATATTTTTAGATATTGCATACTACATGATAGGGGTGGATATTATTTTGATATAGCAAAAGGATGTGACTGTCCATTAAATCAGTTACATAACGAAAATGATAAAGGAGTAATTACTTATGAAGACAATGAATGTTTTTACCCCCCAAGAAATTTAAAACTTTTTAATCTAAAAAGGCCATTTAATTATTTTTTGCAATGGGGATTAGCATTCTCTTCTAAGCATTTATTTTTAGAAAAATTAATTAACGAAATTTGCTCAGATTATCCAAATTATAAAGATAGATTATTCCAAAACCCTAAGCTAGCAATTCTTAATTTTACAGGACCTGGTATGTACACAAAAGTCATGAGAAAATACATCTCTAAATACGATATCTCTGATTTCGCAGAATTAGATGTTAAGTTTAATAATAATGGTATTTTTAAAATTAAAGGTTCATCTGTTAGGCACTATACTGTTCCAAGCTATACTTATGTAAAAAATTTAAAAATTTGCAATTAATCAACTATACTTTTTAAAAAGTTGTTCAATATATTCTCGTATTCAATTAATGGAAAATCTTTTAAATCATCATACCCAAAATCTTTAACTTGAATAGACTGAGAGTAGCCAGGCCTTGAAAATTTTTTCTCATTAGTAACACCAAATAGTTTTAAAGTTTTTACACCTGCAAATTCAAACATCCAGGCAGTACCGCCATCATTACATAATAAACAGCTCATTTTTTTTGCTAAATTCATCGTGAAAGATATATCACTAGAAATTATTTGACCATTCTTCCATTCAGGGCAAATAAATTTATTTTCAAGACATACATTTAAAAAGGATTTCTCACTTGGTCCTAAAAAAAAAAATACATTGTACTGTCTATCTCTAAGCTTTTTTGCTATTTGTAAATAATTATCAAATTGCCACTGCCTAATAGGGTTTCCGGCACCTGGGGCGATAGCAATGTTCTTTTTCTTATCAGTGATAATGTCATCAATAAATTTACTATTGGGGACATGAATACTAGGTATCGTATCTATTACATCATCTTGAATAGTTGACAAAATATTAAAGTAAAATTGTTCTATATAAATATTTTTAAATTTCAAATTATTATTATTTTTAAAATCTGAAAATAAAAAATTAGCAGATGCGCTAAAAAATTTTTTGTGGGGTATTTTTCTTAGATTCAATGTTCTTAACACAACTTTTTGTAAATCAATTATTAAATCAAATTTAACTCTTGGGATTTTATCATTGCTTCTTAAAAGACTCAGAAGAGAGGAGTCAATTTTATTATTTTCAATAAATTCATGAATAATATCTTTAACTAATGGATTTAATTTATCTTTAAGAGTCGTTGTTTGACTTGTTGTGTAATAAATTATTGAATTAGGATAAATATCTTTTATTTTTTGAAGAAATGTTATCTTTTGTAAACCATCTCCTATTTTATCATTGAAACTGTAAATAAGAATTTTCATTCTTTAAAATCTAAGTCTATTTTTGTTTTGGCTCCTAACTCTTTCATTTTATTAGCTCTACTAAGCAAACTTCCCTTACCGTCCTTAATATATTTTTTTGTTTGACTTATATTTTCTGCAGATTTAATCATGTTAGACTCAGTTTTATCAAGTAAATTTATAGCCTTTGCAATTTGATCAAACATTCCTCCTGCTATTTCAGCTACTTCTTTTGAATTTTTATTTTGTTTTTCTAATCTCCAAATACTCTCAACTAATTTCATACACATAATTAAAGTTGATGGGCCAACTATTATGACTTGTTTTTGTTGAGCATAATTTGAAATACTCTGATCATATTTTTGAGCTGTTATTAGAGCAAATTCATGAGGCATAAAAATAAACACATAGTCAGGAGAGTTGACTTTTAAAAGATTAGTATAATCTTTTTTATGAATACTATTAATATGACTTTTCACAGAATTTATAAAATTTTTAATCGAGTTAACCTTAGATTGTTCATTATCGGTGTTTTGAAATTCATACCAATCTTTCATTGGTACCTTAGAGTCAATGACAATATTTCTATTTTCTGGCAAAAAAACTACAACATCTGGTCTAAATACCTGTCCATTTTCATTCTTGTCTGTAAATTGAGTTTTATAGTCTCTGTCTTTAGTCATACCACAATCTTCTAAAATATTTTCTAAAATAATTTCACCCATTTCTCCCATATCAGAAATATTTGAGGACATAGCATTAGACATCTTTTTTGTTAGGGTTCCAATCTCATCTATTTTTGAATTAACATATCCTGTTTGCTCCAAAGTTTTACTGTACAAACTCTCTAAATTTTGGCTCATTTTTCTTATATCAACATCAAAACCATTATTTGATTTATTAAACGTATTTTTAACAGTTATTAATAAAAGTATAATAACAATTACAAGAAAAATAATTATAATGATATCTGTGTTCATCTTTAAATAATTTAATAACTTTTAAGAATGAATCTTATTTATTTTATCAAGACTTTTTTTTAAACTATTTTTTAAATCTTCTATTTTATGATCATCAAGAAGTTTTTTTTCTAAAAAGGTATTAAAATAAGTCTTTAATTCATTTGATAGTTTTTCAATTTTAACAAAATCATCAGGGATCTGATCTTTAAGTTTTAAAATTTCACTATTAAATTCATTAAGAGCACTTTTAAAGTGATTGTCAGCAAACGTTTCTAATTTATTTTTAATTTTTTTATAATCAAAATTAGTATCTAACTTAGACTCCAAATCATAAATCGCTAAATTAAAATAGTCGAATATTTGATCATATAAATCATATAGCTTTGAACTATTTATTATTCTTATAATATTCATTTAATCTAGATTATTACAGGAAATTTAAATTTCAAATATAAAAAGCCCAGTAAAAAACTGGGCTTAAAAGGTTAATTTTAGTATGCGGTATCTCTACCTTCGGATTTTGCGATCTCTCGAGCATTTGGATTAACAGACGGTCTAAAAGGTATTTCAACAATTTCCCCATCAACTGGTTGACCAGGTGTATCACAATATGCATCAGGCAAATGAAATTTAAATTTGTTACCAATGTCTTTTTTTTCATACGGCACATATCCCATAGCAATATTTGTTTCTAATTCAGGAGAGTACCAAGGAGATGTTAAGTATCCAACTGGTGTATTACCATCTTCAGAAACTAGCCAAAAATCAGGAGCATATTCATCTATTGGTTTGCCACCTAGAGCGAAGCCAACTAACTGATTGCTGTAAGGCTTTTCTCCAGCTTCCATTTTGGCTCTCATAGCTTCTAAAGCATCTTTACCTATATAATCATCAGTTTTTTTTCTTGGAACTTGATATCCTAGGTTGCACTGGAATGGGTAAGTCTCTGAGTCAAGATCTTGACCCCAAGATAAAATTCCCGCAGCTATTCTTCTGTGGTGAGCAGGAGCGATTACTTTTAAATTATGTTTTTTACCTGCATCTAAAACTGCATACCACATATCATCAGCATATAAAGTTGCATTTTTGAGGTAAATCTCATAACCCTTTTCACCTGTGAATCCTGTTTGAGAAATTATACAATCTCTTCCTCCTACTTTAGCTTCCATCAAACCATAATATGGAATATCTCTTACCGCTTCACCAACAAGATCTGCCATTAAATCAACAGACTTAGGTCCTTGAATTTGAACAGGTGCAGCATCTATTTCATCAATAGTAACATTAAATTTTTTATCATGATTAACACCTTGTAGGAAAAACATGATATCGGAGTCAGATAAAGAAAACCAAAATTCATCCTCAGCAACTCTTAACAAGATTGGATCATTCAAAACTCCTCCCTTGCTATTACATAAAATTACATATTTACCATTCATAACTTCAATTCTTGAAGCATCTCTTGTAATTACGTAGTTTGTAAACTTTAGTGCATCAGGACCTTTGACTCTAATTTGTCTCTCTACAGCGACATTCCACATGGTTACATGATTTACAAGTGCATCATACTCTACCATTGCACCACCATCCTCAGGCTTTACGTATCCTCTAGGATGATACATTCGGTTGTAAACAGTACATCTCCAACATCCAGCCTCTACTGATAAATGCCAATAGGCAGATTTTCTAACTCTTGTTGAGATCAACATTTGTTGTGGTGTTGGACCAGATTGTCTTAAGTTATAAGGGACTTGTCTGTCTGACTGGTCCACTGTGCTTGGTTGTGTTAGCTTCATTTATCCTCCAGTAAAGCTATTGTAGCAATGGAAAAAAATTAATTTCTTTTTCTGTTGTATGCAATCAAAATCGTACTGTTAAAAAATTTTTTTGTGGAGGACTATTTTACTATTATCAATTGTAAATTCACCACTTTGGACAGCATTTAACCATAAACAAGTTTTTTCAAATCCACCAAAAGGAAAACAGTGAAAGCTTTTTAGTGAGTTTTCACCCTGAGCAAAATTAGCTAATTCAATAAGCATATCATCATTAGATGTTTTCGTGAGAAGATCAGTTACTTTAGAGGAGTTTTTTTTAAGGAAATTTATCGAATTTCCTACCCCGCTCATTATTCCAAAGTTTAGTAAGGTCTTAAATGATGCAGGACCAGGGAAACCAACTCTTACTGGTAAATTAATATTTTTAGCCTTTAAATCCTGACACCAGTCTATGAAAGGCGAGGCATTAAAAAAAAACTGTGTTACTAACTCTATATTTAAATTTTTATTTTGAGAAAGATCATACTTTTTATTTAAAAAGTCATTAATAGTTTCTTGATTTATATCTGGAGATCCCTCAGGATGTCCAGCAACACCAATCTCAGTGAAATCGTTATCATTTAGCAAATCAGACTCTAATATTTCTAGAGAAGAGGAGATAGATCCATTTTGATTACCTCCACCTCCAATAACCAATATTTTTTTACTATCAGTTCTTTTTCTAAGTTCTTTCAAAAAACTTGAAACGTGTTCTAGGTCTTTCATTGTCCTTGCAGGTAAATGAGTAATGGGAACTAAATTTTGATTAGAAACAAATTCAACTGTTTCTAAAATATCTTTTTCAGTAGCGTCAGGAAGATAAGTAATATAAACATTATTTTTTTTATCTAGTGGAATTGAATTTAATTTATGTCTTACTTTTGGATTTAGTTCGACTGTAAAACCATTTAATAAAGATACGATATTATCTTTGCTCATAATTTTAAACTATAACAATTAAGACTTTAATCTATTATTTTCTGGGTCTAACAAGGGTTCTTGAGTTACCTTTAATGGATATCTTTTTCCAAAATATTCTAATTCTAAAGCTGTCCCATTTTCTGATAACTCTGATGGGAGGTAGCCGTAAACAATATGTTTATCTACAAAATATCCATAATTAGTGCTTGTAACATAGCCAACAGCCTTGCCGTTACTGTAAATAGGCTCTGTGCCTAAAGCCATTCCCTCAGGGTCTTCTAAAATCATACAAGTTAATTTTTTTTGAACTGGTTTTTCCTTAATTTTTTGTAAAGCAGACTTACCAATAAAGTCGTCATCTTTCTTTAACTTAACAGTAAAACCTAAACCAGACTCATAGGGATTATAATTTGTATGAATATCTGAGCCAAGTGATCTATATCCTTTTTCTAATCTAAGAGACTCAAAGGCACCTGCTCCTGAGCAAATCATATTAAATTCTCTTGAGGTTTCTCTAAGTTCATCCCATAAAGTCAAACCATATTCTGTAGGAGTGTAAATCTCCCATCCCAGCTCACCAATGTAAGATATTCTTACCGCTACGCATGGAACGTTACTAATTGAAATTCTTTTTATACTAAAAAATGGGAAACCTTCATTTGAAACATCGTCATCATCACAAAGTTTTTGAAGAGCTAATCTAGAATTTGGACCCCACAAACCAATACCTGCATAAGCGGAAGTCCAATCAATGATTTGAACACTTCCATCGTCAGGAGCATTAGAGCGAAGCCAATTAATATCAATCATACCATTTCCTGCTCCTGCTAGAACCCAAAATTTGTTCTCTTCTAATCGACTTATAGTAAGATCACTTTTAATTCCGCCATACATATTGGAGATAACGCTGTAGACAACTTTTCCAACAGGAACATCAATATTATTTGTACAGATTTTTTGAAGTAACTTTAAGGCACCTTTACCACTTACTTCAATCTTCACAAAACCAGTGATATCAAATTGAGCGCCTGTTTGCCTTGTAACTAAATGTTCTGCTGCTTGAATTGGGGACCAATATTTTGCTGCCCAACCTGTTCGATTAGGAAAGTTTTTTCCTTTCATTAAATCAGCATTAGCCTCATACCATTGTGGACGCTCCCATCCCATAGTTTCAAAAAAATAAGCTTTTTGCCCCTCTAACCTGTTATAAAAAGGACTTCTCCTAAGTGGTCTTGGTTGCTCCATTTGTTGTAAAGGATGAATGATGTCGTAAACCTCTTTATAATTTTGTTTTCCTCGTGCTCGTAAGTATTTTCTGACGTGGTGGTGCTGATGGAAACGATTTATATCACCTTGACGAACATCAAGTTCTGGCTCACCATTAACAATCCACTCTGCCATAGCCTTTCCAACGCCGCCACTATGCGTAATCCAAACAGCATTTGCCGTCCACAAACCCTTTACTGATGTTTCTCCCATCAAAGGATTACCATCTGTAGTAAATGAAAACATTCCATTAATCTTTTTAGTTAATTTTTTCTCAGCAAATTTAGGAAATAGCCAATTAGACTCTTTGTGCGCTCCAGCAAAGTCATCAGGTCTGAAATCTACTAATGAGGGCATCTCCTCTGCCTCTTCAGGTTTTTTTATATCTTCAGATTCTAAAATTCTTGGCTCATGTCTATAATTTCCAATTACATAAGAGTCATTCCATTGCCTGAAATAGAGACTGTAATCCTGGTGACGAACTAAAGCATGATCTACCAATGCTTCCTTGTGGTCAGCCTGATATTCTTTTAATTCTTCAAAAGGCTCAAGCCAAACCATTTGATGTTCACATGGTACCAGAGGTAAAGAGATATTAGCTAACCTTCCCATTTTGGGTGCCCAAATACCCGTTGAAACTAAAACAATATCGGCGTCATAATCCCCATTTGAAGTCTGCACTCCTCGAATTTGATTATTAGAAATTTTAAAACCGTTAACAGCAGTATCGCCTATAAATTCTCCAGCTTTTAAATCTGTTACATATTTTGCCATTGCTTTTACAGCTCTAACTGGTGCTGCAAGACCATCAGTGGGTACATAATATCCACCATGAATTTTTTCAGGATCTATATAAGGACTCATTTTTAAAACTTCATCTGGCGAAATAATTTTAGCATCTTGAAGTCCGTAACTATGTGCAATTCCAAGTTTTCTATATAAGTCCTCATGCCTCTCTTTAGATTTAGAGACCTCAATTCCCCCAACAGTGTGATAACAAGGCTTTCCATCAAAAGTAAGAGATCTCAAAAGTTCAACAGTATATTGTGCAAATTTGCACATCATTCTAGATGGATTAGTTTGAAATACACCACCTGGAGCATGACTGGTAGAACCTCCGGTTTCAAATAAAGGACCTTGATCGAGAATTACCATATCTTTCCAACCTAATTGGGCCAAATGATATGCAGTGCTCGCACCGACTATCCCACTTCCAACAATAATAATTCTAGATTTTTTTGTCATCTTTATCTTTAGTACTTATCTAAACTAATCAGTTCCAAAATTTGATGTCAATATGAAAAAAAATTTACAGATTAACCGCGTCAATTAGACGATCTTCTAGGTAATCACTAAATGACCGACCACAGCTCAAAAGTATTACGTTATCTAAATTAAAAATGGAACAATCAATTCTAGCCAATAAAGTTTGAGCAGCTGTGAGAGGTTTAAAGGATTTTTCACGAAAATCAAAATGTGTGAGTTTATTTAATATCATTGTAGCATTCTTACCGCCAACTTGAAAAAATATTTGTGAGTCTGTCAGGTCAGTTGCCAAAATTGAACTTGATTTATTAAAAGTATTACAGAGTTTGTGAAATTTTTTTTGTTCAATGTCTTTCTTAAAAACTAAATTCCATTGATCAAAAGACATTTTTGCTAAAATGAAATTATCATTGGTAACTATTCTCAAATTATCAGAAGGAGGAAGGAGTTTTAATGCCTTGTTCACAACACCGTTGAACTCTGAGTTACCAGAACTTCTTAAAACAATTTGTTGTGAAATAATTTTTTTAATTTCAATACCATTTGATCGAATTACATCCTTCATGAAGCAAGCTTTGTATTTTCTTTATCATAAAAAATTGGTTCAACTATCTCAACTTCTATTGTTTTCAATTCAGGAGTTGATGCAAATGCCTTAGTTCCAATTAGTGACTGACCATTTTTGATAACAGCTAGAGCAAAGTTATGTCCTAAAGTAGGACTTTGATAACATGATGTTATATGTCCTAGCATTGGCATTGGAGTCTTTATTTCTTTATCTAAAATGATGTGCTGACCTTCTTCTAACTTATCATTTTTGTTTGTTGGTATAATTCCTACGAGCTGCTTTCTGTCTTTTCTAACTGTATCAGAACGTATTAAAGATCGTTTTCCTAAAAAATCTTTTTTTGATTTACCAATCATCCAATCTAAACCTAAATCAAGAGGGGTAATTGATCCATCCGTGTCTTGACCAACTATGATGTATCCCTTTTCAGCTCTTAAAAGGTGCATGGTCTCAGTACCATAAGGCATTAATCCAAATTCTTTTCCAAAATTTATTATTTTTTCCCATATTTTTAGAGCTTGATTTGAAGGTACATATATCTCATAACCCATTTCTCCAGTAAAACTAGCTCTTAGTATTCTTATGGGAGTGTCCTCATATTCATGAAATTGAAATGTCATAAATGGGAAAGCTTCATTGCTAAAATCTACCTCTGGGAAGACTTTTTCAATTATATTTCTTGTTTTTGGACCACTGATATTAAATGTAGCATACTGCTCAGTTATAGAATTCATATAAACATTTAAGTTGGGCCATTCAGTTTGAGCATATTCTTCCATACATCCTAAAACAGTTGCCGCGCCTCCAGTAGTAGTAGTTGCTATAAAATGCTCATCTGAGATTTTGCAAATAATACCATCATCTTTTACCATACCATCCTCTCCTAACATCAGGGCATATCTTGAGGAGCCAGGTTTCATTTTGGAGAAACTATTTGTATATATTAAATTCAAAAAAGCTAACGCATCCTTACCCTTAATCTCAATTTTTCCTAGAGTACTACCATCCAAAACCCCAGCATTTTCTCTAACATTTTTACTTTCTCGTTGAACGGCATCATTCATAGTTTCATCTTTATTTATTGGGAAATACCAAGGTCTTTTCCATTGACCAACATCCTCAAAAACAGCACCATTAGATACATGCCAATTATGAATCGGTGTTTTTCTTTCTGGGTCGTAATATTCATATGAATTTCTTCCTGCTATAGCAGCAAAACTCAATGGAGCATAGGGAGGTCTGTAAATTGTTGTTCCTACTTCATTAACTTTCTTATCAAGTAAATCAGAAACTATACCTAAAGCATTTATACTACTTATTTTACCTTGGTCCGTTCCCATGCTATTAGTGGTATATCTTTTGAGATGTTCAATTCGATCAAAACCCTCTGAGATAGCCTGTCTAATATCTTTTGTAGTGACATCATTTTGTAAATCTATAAATGATTTTGACCAAATAGTTTGTTTTTGTGGTAAAACTTCCCACAATTTTTCAATTTTGAATTTGTGACTTGTATTTAGTTTTAGGTTAATTTGTAGAGGTTTAATGCCAAATATATCTAATTTTTCATTAATCTCTTTAGTAATAGAGTTAAAGTCAAATTGCCCAGAAGCAGAACCAAGTGTTATTGTAGGTTGAAAAGCTTGAGCGGGCTTATAGGTTAAATCTTTTTCATCCCAATCTAATAAGCCTTTGGACTGAGTAAACAAGTGAACATCTGGGTTGATACCACCAGACAAACATAAAAAATCTGTTTTAATTTCATTAACCCCCCCTGAGCTATCTTCAACTAATATTTTCTGTAATTTTTTACTTCCAAACGCCCCCTTGATTTGAGAATTAGTATATAAAGGAATGTCATTTTTTCTTATTAAATCAAACAAGCCTGGTTCGATATTTTCACCTGAGCGTGAATCTATGTAAGCTTTTGGTTTAAAGCCCTTTTTGATAAGGCTAAATACCAGACTTTCTGAGTTTGAGTTATTGCTAAAAATAACAGTTTCTTTTGAGGGCATCACCCCATACCTACACATATATTTTTCAAATGATGAACACAACATAATGCCTGGTAGGTCATTATTTTGAAAAGATAAAAATCTTTCTATATGACCATTGCTTAAAATGACTTGGTCAGTTCTAATTTTATGGAGTGTACTATTAACTTTATCTTTCAAAGGTCGAGATCCAACAAATTTATCTTCGACAGCAATAAGATGATTAATATAATTGTAATTTGTCACTAAAGTATTTTTTAATATTTTAATATTCTTAGAGTTTTCAATTTCATTAACAGTTTCACTAATCCAGTCCATTGGTGTTTGATTATTTACACTTTGAACTTTGTTAGAGTTATTCAAAATACCACCAAGTTGATCATCAAAATCAATGAGAAGAACACTAAAATTTGTATCAATTAAACTCTTTGCAGCTATAAGACCATTCAAACCTCCACCAACAATAGTTATATCGACATTATGATAAAGATGAGTGCTAACAGCTTTAAATTCTTTTGGGGGTTTGCCGAGACCTGCAGCTTTTCTAATTATAGGTTCATAAATTTTTTTCCAAAAATTTTTATGAGGACCCATAAACGTTTTGTAATAAAAACCAGCTGGAAATACTGGTGAAAATATATTGTTTATACTTCCAATATCTGTCTTTAATGAAGGCCATCTATTTTGACTTTCGATTTCCATACCCTCATAAATCTTTTTTATGGTAGCTCTTGTGTTTGGCTCCGAATATTCACTAATAATTTGTACTAAAGCATTTGGCTCTTCTATTCCACAAGTATAAAAACCACGAGGTCTGTGATATTTAAAACTTCTTCCGATTAACTTTACGTTATTTCTAAGTAACGCTGAGGCTATAGTATCACCTTTGTAACCGTAATATTTAACACCATCAAATTTAAAACCTATTTTTTGATGAAATTGGATAAACTTATTATCTGTTAAATTTAGCTCACTCATTTTTTAACTGTAAAATTACCTGACCCTAAGTTTGGTTCTCCTGATGGAGTTTTTACATTATTTTTAAAACTATCTAGTTTTGGTCTTTCTTCATCAATTTTATATATTTTTAAAATTTCATCAGTAGATGTATCTCTTACACAATTAAACCATTTTCGGCATCCATGAGAATGGACCCATCTTTCATAAAAAATTCCTTTTGGATTTGCTCTGATAAAAACATATTCACCCCATTCTCGATCCCCAATTTCAGCTGATCCATCGGGCCGTTTTACATGAGCTTCTCCACCGTTAGAAAATTCGGATTGGTCTCTTGGACCGCAGTACGGACAGTCAATAACAAGCATGATGAATTAATGGGCTACTGCTGCAGCCCCATGCTCATCAACTAGTTTTCCACTTGCAAATCTATCTAAATTAAAAGCACTATTTATTTGATGGGCCTCATTTTTAGCAATCGTATGCGCAAATACATTAGCGCTTCCAGGAGTTGCTTTAAAACCTCCTGTACCCCAACCACAATTAAAAAATAATCCCTCAACATCACATTTACTTATTATAGGACTAGCGTCAGGACAAATATCCACTATCCCTCCCCATTGACGTAACATTTTCATTTTTCCAAAAACAGGGTAAAGCTCAACCATAGCTCTGACAGTCTCCTCTATAATGTCAAAACCACCACGCTGTGTGAAGGAATTATAACCATCTGTTCCTGCGCCTATAACAAGCTCACCTTTGTCTGATTGGCTTACATAAGCATGAACAGCCGATGACATTACAACTGTATCAATAATTGGTTTAATTGGCTCTGAAACTAAAGCTTGTAGAGGTTTACTTTGTAGTGGCAGTCTGATACCAGCAGTTTCAGCAAGAACACCTGTATGTCCTGATGCGACTACCCCGACTTTATTAGCTCGAATAAAACCTTTAGATGTTTCTACACCCTCTATTTTTCCATTTTTAGTTTTAATTTGATGTGCCTCGCAGTTTTGAATTATATCTACTCCCATTTCATCTGCTCGCATAGCAAATCCCCAAGCAACAGCATCATGTCGAGCAGTTCCACCTCTTGGTTGGTAAGACGCACCAAGAACAGGATAGCGAAGATTATCAGTATTCATAATCGGAACCTTTTTTTGAATTTCCTCTTTAGAGAGCCAAAGCGAGTCTATGCCATTTAAATTATTTGCGCTTACTCTTCTTTTAATTTCTTTTATATCGTGTTCGTTGTGAGCAAGATTCATCACACCTCGCTGACTAAACATAACGTTATAATTTAATTCAGTTGATAAATTTTCCCAAAGTTTAAGAGAATGCTCATACAAGTGAGCGCTATCATCCCACAAATAATTTGATCTTATGATAGTAGTATTTCTTCCTGTATTACCTCCACCAAGCCAACCTTTTTCAATTACAGCAATATTTTTTAAACCATGTTCTTTAGCTAAATAGTAGGCAGTACCAAGACCGTGACCACCGCCACCAATTATTATAACATCGTAAAATTCTCTTGGCTCTGGACTTCGCCACATTTTCGGCCAGTCCTTATGACCCTTTAAAGCATTTTTGGCTATACTAAATATAGAATATTTTTTCTTCACGTATGCAAATTAGCAAAAAAATTTTTACTCATCTAGTAAATTTCAAAGGCGAATTGTCATTGATATTCCTAAAAATTTTAGGAAATTGCCATTTTAGATCACAATCAGTATTTGGAGCTTGTGATTTATCATCCAAATCTTGTTGACAAATAGTACGAATTTCAAAGCTAAACCTTGTTTTTTCTGATTTTTGCTTAGATGAGCTATGAAGATGACATCCAGAAAAACAAAGTATTTCCCCTGGCTGGATAGTTACTGGAAGAATTTTAACTTGTTCAGGTAATTCCTCTAACATTTGAGGGGCAGATGGATAAGAAAAATCATTTCTTTTTCTATGGTCTAAGTAGGTATTGAGGTCCCAAGTAGATGTAGAATTTTTTACAGGTTTAGAAAAAAATTCAGGATAAAAAATCATTGTATTTGTTTCGTCAACAGAACTAATAGGTCCCCACCAATTAATTTGTTGATGAATATTTGTTCCCCATGTATCTCGATGTGAGCTAATTCTTGAAGCCTCACGGTAATTAAATTTATCTTCTGCAGGAGCAATTCTAATTCTAAACTGGTCCCAATAAGAATTATTATTATAAAAACCTCTTTCTATTAAAAAACTCTTAAATAGTTCTTTAAAAATCTTTGAATTTTTAAGATTTGATACAAGGTTCATACTAATTGTTTCACATTCATCTAAGTAATGAATTTTTTCTAGCTCTCCATCATACTCACTACTAATCTCAGTCTTAATTTCTTGAATTAAATCGAGAGTGAATTGTGATTTTTGAAAAACAAAAATTTTTCCTTTAAATATTTCTTCTTTAAATTTTTTTAAGTCTAAGATCTTTTCTATTGCCTCAAACATTTAGTCTATATCGCCGACATAAACTCCTAAAGCAAGTGCAGTTTCAATAAGTGGGTCTGATCTATCAACTACTTTATATGTTGATATACCCTCACTGATTGGAACATCAACAACCTTTCTATCTCTCCACGCAACCATTCTACCCATTTTACCTTTTGCTATCAAATCAACTGCATACACACCAAAGGCACTTGCAAGAATTCTATCTCTTGGAGTAGGAGGGGCACCTCTTTGAACGTGACCAAGAGATGTTACTCTGCACTCTATATCTGTCATTTTCATTATCTCTTCAGACAAGTAATTCCCAATACCGCCAAGTCTTTTTTGTCCGTCTGCAAATTCCACAGTATAGCTTTTACCTTCTTCCGTTTTGACAGCCTCAGCAACAACAATTAAAGAGTGAACAATTCCTCTATTCTTCATTTCAGTAAGTTTATTAACGATACCCTTGATAGAATATTTAATTTCAGGGATTAAAATAGCATCAGCCCCACCAGCAATACCCGCATTAATTGCAATGTGCCCTGCGTCTCTTCCCATAACCTCTAAAATCATCGTTCGTTGATGACTGGCAGCTGTTGTTTGAAGGTTATCAAGCGCCTGAGTAGCAACATTTACAGCTGTATTAAATCCAATTGAACTCTCTGTTGCACCGACATCATTGTCGATTGTTTTTGGTATTGCAACAATATTTAAATTTCCACGTTTTGCTATTTCTGTAAGAATTGACATACTTCCATCACCGCCGATTACAATTAAACCCTCAAGCCCCAATTCATGATAACCATCAATTATTTCTTGTGAACGGTCTTTGAATTCTCCATCTGGCATTGGAAACTTAAAGGGGTTACCCTTACTTGTGGTGCCTAAAAAAGTACCTCCTTGTCTTAGTAGAGATCCACTAAAGGTTTGATAATCAAGCGGTAAGTAGGCCACAGGTCTTTGCATTAAACCAACAGTGCCGTCACGAATTCCAAGTACTTCCATGTTATAGGTATTCTTTGCTCGAAAAAAAAATAGATCGAACTGCAGCGTTTAAACCACCACAATCTCCTCCACTTGTAAGTATTCCAATTTTTTTCATTTAGAATTTATCTGAGTCCCACAACCATGCTGCACCACGCACTCCACTTGAGTCACCATGTGTGTTTCTTAAGATCTTATTTCTTACTTTATCACTAAAAGTATATTTAGGAAGAATTTTTGGAATATTTTTATATATTCTTCCAATATTTGACATACCCCCACCTAAGATAATTACATCAGGGTCAACAATGCCAATCATAATGGCAATTAACCTAGCAAAGCGATCTTCATAAAGATCAAATTCTTTTTTTGCTCTCTTATCCCCATTTGCTTCTAAAGCAACTATTTCTCTAGTTCTAAAATTAGTTCCATACTTTAAATTAAATAATTTAGTAAAACCTACCCCTGATATAAACTGTTCAGCACACAGAGGTCTATGGCAATTTCCAACCTCACATTTTAATTCCAATTCTTGTTCTTCTTCATTAGGGTATGGAAGTGGTTGGTGCCCCCAATCACCAGCTACTTGATTAACACCTTCAATTACTTGGTTTTTATAAACAAAAGATCCTCCAAAGCCAGAACCTATAATAACTCCCCACACGCTATCATATCCACGGCCAGATCCATCTATAGACTCTGATAAAGCAAAACAATTAGCATCATTCATTAATCTAATATCTCTTCCTAAGGCATTTTCTAAGTCTTTTTTAAACGGTTTGTCATTTAACCAAATAGAGTTAGCATTTTTTATCAAACCAGTTTCCTTGGATGAAGAGCCCGGAATACCAACCCCAACAGTATTAATAGTTCCAGTGTGTTTATCAAATTCTTCAACAAGAGAACTTACAGTTTGAATACCACTTTTGTAATTTTTTTCGTAAGTTGACCT
>CACKOX010000003.1 GCA_902601865.1 uncultured Alphaproteobacteria bacterium
TGTCTTCAAAGATGGTCCAGAACCAACTGGACTAAGATACTGCAATAATGGTTTTGCTTTAAAGTTTATTCCAAGTTAATTTTTTTTTATTAATAAATAAGAGATTGATATAGCTAATGCTATTTTTAAAAGTTCGCTATAAATAAAAGGATATAAACCAGCTTTAATTGATTTTTCAAAACCAATAAAACCAGCGAGATGAGATAATCCACAAACAAAAATTATAGCCGCCCCAATCAATATTGAAAAAGTGACCTTTAGTAAATTTTTATTAAACAAATTTTTTGAAAAATAAGCGATTACAAAAGAAGCTAAAACCATGCCATACAAAAAGCCAAAGGTTGGCGACATCATATAGCCAAATCCTCCACCGGCAGCAAAAATAGGTAATCCTATTAACCCGAGAATAACATAGGATATAGTTGAGTAGAACCCAACCATGCCCATAGAGGCAGCAATAAAATAAACCACAAAGGTTTGAAGAGTCATAGGAACTGGGTAAAATGGAATAGTTATTTTACTAGATACAGATAGAAGGATAATCCCTAATAAAAAAAAACCTAATTTTGAAATATTGCTAGATAAATACTGACTGAGAATTGTGATATTTTTTCTATTTTGCATAGATATTATTTATAATTTTGTGTGAAGTTTGGCAATAATTATAATTGTTCTTTAATAGTTTCCTTGAGTTTTAGGAGGTCTTTGTTGAATAATCTAATTCCCTCAGCAAGCTTAAAGGAAGCCATTTGATTCTCATTTAGATGCCAACGAAAAGAGCTTTCGTTTACGTTTATTCTATCAATGTCAATTTGATTAGATTGATTTTGTGATAGTTTTTGTTCCAAATCCCCTTCTGATTTATTTAATTCTTCGAGCAGAGATGGGCTTATTGTTAATTTATCACATCCTGCTAAATTAATTATTTCTTCTTTGTTTCTAAAAGATGCAGCCATTACAATTGTATTATAATTGTACTTCTTAAAATAATTATAAATTTTCTCAACACTTTCGACACCAGGATCGTTAGTTGCATCATAGTCTTTTGAGCTGTTTGATTTAAACCAGTCAAGAATTCTTCCAACAAATGGTGATATCAAAAAAGCACCCGCCTCTGCACAAGCTACAGCTTGGGTTAAAGAAAATATTAATGTGCAATTACATGATATACCCTCTGCTTCTAATTTTTTTACAGCTTGAATGCCCTCCCAAGTTCCAGCTATTTTTATTAAAATTCTATTTCTCGGAACTCCAGATTGTTCATAACTATTGATAATTTGTTTGGCTTTTTCAACTGTTGCCTCTGTACTAAATGATAAATCAGAGTCCACCTCTGTTGAAACATAACCTGGCACTATTTTTGTCAATTCTATTCCAAAAGCTATTGCAAGTTGATCTGCAATATAATCAACTTGATCATTTAATTGGTTAAATTTTCTACTTTTTGAATTAGCTAATACTTCATCAAAAAGTTTTTTATATTTATTGGATTGAACTGCTTTAAATATTAAAGATGGATTTGTTGTGCAATCATCAGGACTAAATTTTTGTATACTGTCTATATCTCCAGTGTCCGCAACAACTGAAGAAAATTTTTTTAGACTTTCTAATTGAGATATCATGAAAATAAATATTGTTTCTTAATAGTTATTAAAGCTATATATTAATAAAACTTTTTATGCAAAAAAAAATAATTATATGTGGATTAGCAGATATTCAAGTTTGTGTTGATAAATACGACCCTGATAAAATGCTAACCATCATTAATAAAAACTTTGAGCCTGAGACACCCCTAGGTATGGATAAAAATAGACACCTTAAAATGTTAATTGATGATATATCTGAGCCTAGAGATGGATTTATATTACCTGAAAAACATCATGCTCAAGAATTATTAGATTTCACTGATGACTGGGATAAGACCAAACCTATATTAATTCATTGCCATATGGGGATAAGTCGCTCTACCGCAACAAGTTTAGGGGTTGCAGGAAAATTTGCACCTGAGAACATTGAATTAATCATTGAAAATCTGAAAGAAATAGCGCCACATGCTAGTCCCAATAAAATTATGATGAAGTACTATGATGAAATATTGGACTTAAACAACAGACTTTATGGATCTGTCCATTATTTTAACCCTGAACCAATTGAAGAAAGTAGAATTGTAGAATTAAATTTTTAAGATAATTTAATGAATAATAATTGTGAAGTATGCAAAAAGAAAATTATAGAACCACTATATTGGGCTGATCCAAAATTTTATAATATCCCAAAAAAAGTATTTTTTTGTGGTGCTGATTGCTCACTAATTTATTATAAGAAAATTAAAAAATTATTTAAAATTTAATAAAATCAACATTTATAGCTATGCATATTTTGCACAGCTACTTCTTAATTTCAGCAATTTAATTTTTTACAGAAAATTAGTAATTGTAATAATTCGTAAAACTAGCTCCAACCTTATTCCTATCCTTACTTATTCCTCCGGAGCTAGTTTTATTTAAATTTTCAAAATATTAAATTTTTTAAGTAGAACTTTATTATGCAAATTGAATGCATATAATTTTTAAAATATGAATGATCGGTTTATTTTTTGGGATCTAGAGACGACAGGGCGTAATGATAAATTTAATCAAATCACTCAAGTGGGCGCAGTATTAACAGATCATAAATTTGAAGTTAAAGATAAATTAGAAATACATAGCAAATTAAGAGAGGGAAAATGGTTTGAACCAGGTGCATTAATCACAACTGGTGTTGATCCAAGAAGTTTAATACAAAATAATTATCCAAATTATTACGAAGCAAGCGCTCAATTGTATGAAACTTTTCAAGAGTGGTCATCCTCATCTGCAATTTTTGTAGGTTTTAATAATATAAACTTTGATGAACCCTTTTTAAGGCAGGCACTTTATCAAAATTTGTTACCTGAGATTTATATGACAGTAACAAACAATAATGTGCGAATGGACGTTTTTGATATTTTAAGATTAGTCTCAGTATACAGCCCAGAACATATAAAATTTAATACTGACGATCAAGGTTACCCCATACTCAAATTAGATGAAGTTTTTAAGCTTAACAATATTTCAATAAGCTATGAAGCAGGACCACACGATGCAGTTTTTGATAGCCTTGTCACCCTAGAGCTTAATAAGATACTAAATGTGAGATGTCCAAAAATTTGGAATGCAGCCTATGAATTTCGTCATAGAGATACTCCTAAAAAATTCATGTTAGAAAATTTAGTATTCACTAATACTACTTTTTGGGGAAGAAGACCGACGATTAAATCTCAAACTCTTATAGGTGGTATTCCGGGAAGAAATCATCACTATCTAGTTTATAATTTGCATACTGATCCAACTAAGCTAATGGGTTTGGATGATAAAGATCTACTTAAAAAGATGAATGATGGGGCTAGGAGAATTTGTGAGGTTTTTGATGGCTCAAAATCAAAAACACTTTTGAATGAAAGTTATTCATTCAAAGATACTAAATATGCAGAATTAGGTGTGGATGAGTTAAGAAATAGAGCGAATTTTATAAAAAAAAATGAAGAGTTTTGCTCAAGGTTGATCAAACTCCATCTTTCTAATCAAAAAGAGTGGCCTGAGCCTTTTAATGTTGAAGATAGAATTTTTGAGAGCTTTCCATCAAATCAAGATAAAAAACTAATGATTGATTTTCATACTTCTCCGAATGAAAAGAAGTATGAAATTGCAAAACACTTTAAAGACGACCGATACAAAGAAATTGCAATAAGAATTTTATATGAAATAGCCCCTCATACTCTACCTGAAAATGATAAGAGAAATTATGAATTTGAAATAAAAGAACGTTTTAATGATGATGATAAATCTAAATGGAATTCCAAAAACAAGATACTTTCTAGCTTAGACACTGACTTAGATAAAATGATAACAGATGAAAATGAGAAAGTTCAGTTTAAACAAAAAGTTATAACCTTTTTAAACAATGAGTCAGCAAAATGGGATTAAAATTAGATATTAGTTAAATATTCTTTAATATATTTTCCATAATCAGATTTAATTAATTTTTCTGCTATATTATTTAATTCATTTTTATTGATAAACCCCTGTTCAAAAGAGGCAATTTCGTAAGAACCAATTTTTAATTCATTATTCTCTTCATATAGTTTTACTTTTTGGGATGCTTCTAATAAAGCATTTGCATTTCCAGTATCGTGCCAGACAATTGAGTTATCTAAAATTTCCAAAGCTAGTTTTTTTTTGGATAAATAAATCTCAATTAAATCAGTTATCTCTAACTCGCCTCTATTCGACGGTTTTAGTGTCTTTGCATACTCTGAGGCATCTGAATCAAAAAAATAAAACCCTGGAATTATCAAATTACTTTTAGGCTTCGATGGCTTTTCTTCTATACCAATAATATTATTATTTTCATCTAATTCTATGACACCAAATTTTTCTGGATCCGGAACTGGTAATCCAAATACACTTCCGCCTACATCTTGCATCTTAAGAAGAGCTGAATTAGCATAATCAAAATATTTTTTGCCAAGAAAGATATTATCACTCAATGCTAAAACTGAGGGGTTTCCATCTAAATACTTATCAGCAATAAAATATGCATCAGCTATACCTCTTTGTACATTTTGTATTTCATAAGAAAAATTAAGACCTACATCAGAACCAGAACCAAATGTTTTTTTAAATATTAAAAGGTCATCCTCCTGAACGATAAATAAGATATCCTTAATACCTAATCTAATTAATGTTTCCAAAGGATAATAAATCATTGGCTTATCATACAATGGCAATAATGGCTTTGAGGCTGGAATTGTTGCTGGCATTAATCTTGTACCCTTACCAGCGGCAAGAATAATCCCTTTAGTTTTCATATCCAACCAAATGATTTTGTCAAAAATACTATTGGGATGATCATACAAATAAACGTAATCAAAATTATATTTAGCTTAGTACTCCCTCTTACAGAGCTAATTAAGTCTCTGTGAGATATAAAATTAATTAATTTATTTTGATCGTCAACAACTGGAAGGTGTCTAATATTATTTTCACCCATAATTTTAATTGCTATTTCTGAGGACATTTTTAAATCTACAGTTATAATTTCAGTGGTCATAATGTCTGACGCAGATACTAAATCAGGATCTCTTCCATCTTTAACACATTTTCTAACTATATCTCTCTCTGATACGACGCCTAATAATGTTTTGTGTTCATCTAATATTGGAACTGCTCCAATATTTTTTAAATCCATACTGTCAGCTATTTCACTAACAATTGAGTCTGGTCCAAAATATACAAACTCATCATTTAGTTTTATTTTTTTTATATCTTTAATACTTGGCATTGTCTTATTATATAGTTTATTGGGTATTAAAATAAATTAAGCGTATTGAAGCACTTTTAACTCTTCAAAAAAGGTATTTTTTCACATATTGTTGCAAAATAAATGTTCAGATTTTTTAATTCAAAAAAATGGTTTTTATGGGCTTGGGCTGGATCGGCTGCGATTTTAGGAAGTCTATGGGTTCAAGTAGAAATCGATGTCAAAATCAATGAGTGGTTTGGAACTTTTTACGACATGATTCAAAAGGCTCTTGCTGAGCCAAATTCAATTACTATTGAGGAATATTGGGCGGGCTTAATGTCTTTTATAACTCTTGCTGGCATTTATGTATTTATTGCTGTTTTAGTGAGTTTCTTTACTGCCCATTTCTTATTTAGATGGAGAACTGCCATGGTGGAGTGGTATCACAGTGTTTACAACTATGCTCGCACAATTGAAGGGGCTGCTCAAAGAGTTCAAGAAGACACTATTAAGTTTGGAAGAATAATGGAAGGTCTTGGAACTAGTTTAATTGAATCTGTTATGATTATTGTTCAATTCTTACCAATTTTATTAGGACTCAGCGCTGGTATTCCAATATTCTTTTTTGGTGATTGGGAATACGGTCTAGTTGTTGGTGCTTTAATATGGTCTGTTGGTGGAACTATTTTTCTTATTCTTCTTGGAATTATTCTTCGCCTCGTAGGTGTGGAATACGATTTACAAAAACAAGAGGCAGCTTATAGAAAAGTTCTAGTAATTGCTGAAGATGATGAAACCGTTCGTCCAAAAACAATTGAAGAATTATTTGACGACGTAAGAAAAATTCATTTTGTCTCATATATTCGATATTTATACTTTAATATTGGCAGAATTGCTTATTTACAGGCAAATGTTTTAAGTGCTTATGTATTTTTAGCACCAGCAATAGTTGCAGGAGTAATTACTCTTGGTGTAATGCAACAAATTATTCGTGCCTTTGGAAGAGTTGAAGGATCAATGCAATATTTATTAAAATCTTGGCCAACAATTATTGAGTTGGCTAGTGTTTATAAAAGACTAAGAGAATTTGAGAGAAAACTTAAAGCTACTGCAGATACTGCCAAGGCGTCTGAATAAATATTTTTGACATCACATAAACAGAGCTCAAGGCAATTAGAACAATTATAATCCATACCCATCTATTTTTCTTATCATAGTTTTCACCATTTTTATTAGGATCAGCCATAATATTTAAATATAATATAAATTAATCAAAATCAATTATGCTTTTTTAGATATCTCGTCCTGTTAATTACAGTATAATTTTTAAAAAGCTTCTGAGCGAGTAAATTACTTTTTTCAACTCCTTTAATAATGAGATCAAGCTTTTGATCTTTTGCTATTTCTTCTATTTTGTTCATTAAAGATCTTGCGACACCAATTTTTCTAAAATCTTGTAATACGTATAGAACATCTAAAACAATATTCTTTTCATAATAAGTCTCATTAATTTTAGCCACAACAATTCCCATAAATTTATCTTCATTTTTTGCTGCAAAAGCAAAATAATCATCCTGAAATATACACTGCCAAAATAAACTAAAATTTACTTCGTCAAATTGAAAAGAATTTGATGAGGCACTCTCATTTATTATATTCTTCCAACTTTTGAGGTGTATTTCTTTTGGTTTTTCTATTGTGAACATTTAACAATCAATCTAACAATTAATTGCTTTCATTTACATCAATTATTCATTAAAGACTTGATCTTAGAGCGATAAGCCTTATCTGTATAATAGATATGTTTGAGAATTTAAAAAATTATATTGAGTCCATTAAAGCCAGAGATCCTGCAGCGACCTCGATATTACTTGTTATTTTAACATACCCGGGAGTTAAAGCAGTGTTCTTTCATCGGATAGCAAATTTCATCTGGGAACTTAATTTAAAAATTTTGGGAAGAATGATCTCACAATTATCTAGATTTTTGACTGGAATTGAAATTCACCCTGCTGCAAAAATCGGAAAAAATTTTTTTATTGATCATGGAATGGGTGTCGTGATCGGAGAGACAGCTGAGATAGGCAACAACGTCACTATTTATCATGGAGTAACTTTAGGTGGAATATCTCCTGCTATTAAATCCTCAGAACAAGTAGGCATTAAAAGACACCCTACTCTTGAAGATGATGTGATTGTAGGATCTGGTGCTCAAATATTAGGCCCTGTTTTAGTAAAGAGTTGTGCACGTATTGGCTCAAATGCTGTTGTTACTAAAGACGTACCTAAAGGTGGAATAATGGTTGGTATCCCTGCTAAAAATATTAGCTCAGGTAGTAAAAAAACTGATGCTACGTTTGCTCCATATGCTGTTACAAAAAAATAATTAAATTTGATCGATACGACTCATAAGTTCATCTGAAATAAAAATTTCTTTATTAATATTTTCTTCAAATGCTTTCAATCGCTTTGAACCAGGTGCTCTGGAACCTTCTTGGGATGTAATAGAAATAAGAAGTTGCTCTAAACGAGACTCAAAATCTTGATTAAATTTTTTTGGATTAATAGCTATAAAAAATTGACCTGTAGAGGGGGGGCCGCCATCCTCACCTGCAAATGATGAGGCTTGTGTGCCTAAGTTTCCTCCAGCTACACATGCTGTTAAGATTTCAACCAATAATCCTGTGCTAAAACCTTTGTAACCACCACTAGGAGCCATTGTTCCTTTAAGAGCCTCTTTTGCATTTGTTGTAACATTGCCGTCTTTATCAAATGCCCATCCCTTTGGTATTGGCTCATTAGTTTTTGCTCTCACAGAAATTTCACTTTTTGCTATAACGCTGGCTGATTGATCGATAATTATTGAAGGTTTTCCATTTAGGGGTACTGCTATTGAATAAGGGTTAGTTCCTATTACTGGCTTAATACCTCCAATGGGTGCTATTGAAGCTGGCGCATTTGTGAAACCTAATCCTATTAAATTTTGTTCAGCAATTCTTTTGGTGTGAAAACCAAGAACTCCACAGTTATATGAATTGTAAATAGACATGCAGGAAATTCCCTCAACAGAACTCATTTTACATAAATGCTTGAGGCCAATATTGATTGCTGTATGAGCAAAACCATTATCTGCGTCTACTTTGATAGATGAACCAGAAATTTGCTCAAATCTTGGTGAGGCTTTACCTTTTATTTTACCTATCTTAAGATGATTGCAATATATTGGTAAATAGTGGAAACCATGGCTTTTAATTCCACTAAACTCTGCATCAAGAATTCCCTCAATGATTCCCATTGAATTCGGCTCAGTACAGCCTGATTTAACTAGCTTTTCAAGAGCTAACTCACTGGCTTTAGATTTAGAGAGGTAAGTCACCGAAAGATTAGATAACTTTTTACATAGGATACAAGGAAAATTATAACTTTATGACAATTTAACCTTAAAAATAATTTGCATGATAATTGGCTAAATGTTTATATCTACCCTAGATATATCTACAAAGGAGGAAATATGTCAATTTTACGATTATTTACTGCACTCTTCCTTGCATTAGGGGTAACCTCCATCTCTTCTACTGCAAAGGCAGGTGATTGCGATAACGTAACTATCGCTGAAATGAACTGGGCATCTGCTCAGGTCATCGCACACATCGATGCTGTTCTGTTAAGAGGGCTTGGATGTGAAGTGGAATTAATTCCTGGAGATACTATGCCAACAGCAACATCTCTAGTTGAAAAAGGAGAGCCTTCAATTGCTCCTGAATTATGGTCTCAAAACATAAAGCCAATCTTAGATCCTGCCGAAGCTGAAGGTAGAATCAAAAACGTTGGTAAAGTTTTTGAGGATGGTGGTGAAGAAGCAATTTGGATACCAACATACATAGCTCAAGAACATGGAATAGTTACTATTGATGACGCTCTTGCAAGACCTGATTTATTCCCACACCCTGAAGATTCTAGCGTAGCTGGTTTCTACGGATGTCCTGCTGGTTGGAACTGTCAGATTACTACAACTCAAATGTTCAAAGCTTTCGGTATGGCCGATGCTGGATTTGAGTTTATTGATCCAGGTTCAGGCGGTGCTCTATCAGGTGCGATGGGTGAAGCTTACAACAAAGGCGATGGTTGGATGGGTTACTATTGGGGCCCAACAGCTATTCTTGGTAAGTATGATATGACAAAACTTGATGAAGGTGTTGATCACAACCAAGAAACTTGGCTTTCAGAAATCAATGATCTTAATGTAGAAGCTCCTGGCAGAAATAAATATCCTGCCTCAACAGTGGAAACTTATGTTGGTTCTGACATGCTTGGTAACGCTAAAGTTATGGGTTATCTTGAAAAGAGAAGCTTTAACAATTCTCTTCTAAGTCAAATTCTTGCATGGAAAGAAGAAAACCAAGCAGAAGCTGAAGAGACTGCTTACTACTTCTTAGAGAATTTTGCTGGTGTTTGGGGAGAATGGGTACCATTTGACCAAAAACTAGATATTCAAAACTCATTATAATCATATAAAGAAATAAACCTGGGGGATATCACCTCCAGGTTTTTTTTAGAGGAGAAATTTTTTTAATGTCTAATTTTCTTGTAGAATTCCCAGAAATGCCTAATAAGCAGTTCCGCGAATTTAAAAAAGGAGTTGATGCGAGCTATAAAGATTTTGCTCGAGAGTGGGGTGATTTTATTGACGCCATGTTTGAACCTCTTCTAAAAATGCTAGTTTTTTTTGAAAAAACACTAATTGCTACACCTTGGCCAATATTTATGATTGTTCTTTTAGGCCTAACTTATTGGGGAAGTAGAAGTTATAAATTAGTGATTGGAACTTTTTTAGCTTTTGTGTTTATAGGCTACTTTAGGATGTGGGATGAAACAATGAGTACCATTGCTATCATACTAACATCTGTAATCATGTCTGTAGTAATAGGTCTTCCTACAGGAATAGCTATGTCTAGGTCAGATCGAACACAAAGTATAGTTACACCAATATTAGACATTATGCAAACAATGCCGCCATTTGTTTACTTAATACCTATTGTGATGTTAATGGGTATTGGAAAAATACCAGGTTTAATTGCAGTTGTAATTTACGCAATACCCCCTTTGATTAGATTGACTAATTTAGGAATTCGAGAAGTTGATAAAGAAGCCTTAGAAGCAGCTGATGCATTTGGTGCTACAAAGAAACAAAAGTTATATCAAGTTCAACTACCCTTAGCTTTACCTACAATTTTTGCTGGTATCAATCAAACTATTATGATGGCGTTAGCTATGGTGATCATCGCTTCAATGATTGGTGTTAAAGGACTTGGTCAACCCGTTTTACAATCTATCTATAACCAATACTTTACTAAAGGTGTTTTATATGGTCTTGCCATTGTTATTGTAGCCATAGTTTTTGATAGAGTATCTCAATCTTATGGTCAACGTATTCAAAAGCATCGTTCCGGTAAGATAGTTTAAAATGTCAGAAGCAAAAATACAGATTAAAAGTTTATATAAAATCTTTGGAAAAAATCCGAGTGCTGCTATGGAGTACGTTAAAAATGGAGTTGGAAAAGATGAATTATTGGAAAAACATAATCATGTTTTAGGTTTAAAAGATATTAATTTAGATATCCAATCAGAGTCTATTCAAGTTGTAATGGGTTTATCAGGATCTGGTAAATCAACTTTAATAAGACATATTAATAGATTAATTGAGCCAACAGATGGAAGTGTAACTGTTGATGGAGATGAAGTTCTAAAAATGAATGAAGAACAACTTCGAAGTTTTAGAAGAAGTAAAACAGCCATGGTCTTCCAGCGTTTTGCCTTGCTACCTCATAAAACAGTTCTTCAAAATACTATTTTTGGTCTTCATATCCAAAATATTGCAGAAGAAGATGCAAAGAAAAGTGCTCTTCGCTGGATTGAGAGAGTCGGTTTGTCTGGATATGAAGATAAATATCCTCAACATCTATCTGGGGGCATGCAACAACGTGTGGGTTTGGCGAGAGCCTTAACTAATGATGGTGACATACTTTTGATGGACGAGGCTTTCAGCGCTCTAGACCCTTTAATTCGTAAAGATATGCAGGATATTCTTTTAGAACTGCAAGACGAGCTTCACAAAACTGTAGTTTTTATTACACATGATCTAGACGAAGCTTTAAAAATTGGAGACCGTATTGCTATTTTAAAAGATGGAATCATGGATCAAGAGGGAATACCTGCAGAAATTTTACTAAATCCAAAGACAAAGTATGTAAAAGATTTTGTAGAAGATGTGAATAGAGCAAGGGTTATTAAAGCTAAACATATTATGAATGAAATTAATGGACAAGATCTCAACGGAGCTATGCCTATTAATCAAGATGAATTTATTGACCGTTTTATTGATAAAGTTATTGCGGAAAAACCTGATAACTTATTGATTCAAGATAAGGATAAAAAAAATGTAGGCTTTTTGTCTACACAAAAACTTTCTGAGATCTTAAAAAGATAATTTATGAAAGCATCTAACTATATTGCAGGCCAGTGGGTCGAGGGTACTGGTTCAATTAAAAATATTAACCCCTCTGATACCTCAGAGACTATCGATGAATATACTTCATGTACTGATGAACAATTTGAACAAGCAATTCAATCAGCAGCTACAGCTCAAAGAGAATGGGAAACAGTTGGTATTGAAAAGAAATCACAAATACTCATTAAAATAGGTGATGAACTTATTCAAAAATCAAAAAAAATTGGGGAATTATTATCTCGCGAAGAAGGGAAACCATTAAACGAAGGTGTTGGAGAAGTAGCAAGAGCTGGCCAACAGTTTCAATATTATGGTTCAGAGTGTTTACGTTTATATGGTGAGAAAATTCCTTCAACTAGACCTGGTTTTCAGGTTGAAATCTCAAGAGAACCACTCGGTACTATTGGTATTATTTCACCTTGGAATTTTCCGATAGCAATTCCCGCTTGGAAAGCAGCACCTGCAATGATGTGTGGTAATGCAGTGATCTTAAAACCTGCTTCTCTAACAATAGGAAGTGCAATTGCTTTAACTGAGATAATTGCTAAACAAGATATCCCTGCTGGTTTATTTAATTTAGTTTTAGGTTCTGGAAGTGATATCGGCCACAAAATATCAACTCATCCTGAGATAGCAGCAATAACTTTTACTGGTTCTGTTGAAGTAGGAAAAAAACTTTATCAAAACTCCTCATCCACCATGAAAAAAATGCAAATGGAAATGGGCTCTAAAAACCCACTAGTTGTTATGGATGATGCAGATTTGAAAACAGCCATTACATGTGCAGTTAATGGAGCATATGGTGGAACGGGTCAAAAGTGTACTGCTTCCTCAAGATTAATTGTTCATGAACATATTTATAAAGATTTTGTTAAAGGATTATTAGAAAGTATAAAAAATTTAAAAGTAGGACATGCCTTAGATGAAGGGACACAAATGGGACCTGCATCAAATCAATCTCAGTATGAGTCAAACTTGGAGTATATCAATATTGGTAAAGGTGAGGCTAAACTTGAGTTTGGAGGAAACCCTATGAACATGAGAACCCCAGGATATTATATGGAACCAACCTTGTTCATTGATGGAAATAATAAATCTCGAATTAACCAAGAGGAAATGTTTGGACCGATTGCATGTGTAATTCCAACAAAGAACTTAGATCATGCTCTTGAAATTGCTAATGAAACAGATTTCGGACTTTCTAGTGGTATTATTACTCAGTCTCTAGCTAAAGCTGAGTTTTTTAAACAAAACATTAAAACGGGTGTAACAACTGTTAATTTACCAACCGCTGGCTTAGACTATCATGTGCCTTTTGGGGGAAGAAAAGCCTCAAGTTTTGGTCCTCGTGAACAAGGAACATACGCCAGAGACTTTTACTCTCAAGTAAAGACTTCCTACATTAATTCTGGATCCGTATAATTCTTGGATGAATTTTCGAGTCGACAATCTTCAGTATTGTAACTGGTCCAGAGAAATATTTGAAATTAATCACGAAGCACAATTAGATGCGGTTCACGCCACGATTTGTTATCACGAGGACTACAACGAAGTCCTCTCTAATATAAAGACTTGGAATACTTATTTTGAAAAAAATAAAGATTTAATTTTTTTGGGCAAATCTTCAAAAGATATTGCTAAAGCAAAACACGAGAAAAAAACTGCTATTTTTTACGGATTACAAAATTGCTCTCCTATTGAAGATAATATTGATTATGTAGAGTCTCTAAAGAAATTGGGAGTATTATTTATGCAACTTACTTACAATAATCAATCTTTACTAGCTACTGGATGTTACGAAAAACGTGATAGTGGTATTACTCGAATGGGAAAGGAGGTTATCAAAGAAATGAATCGGGTAAAAATGATTATTGATATGTCCCACTCTGCAGAATTTTCAACATTGGAAGCAATTGAAATTTCTCTTCAGCCAATTGTTGTAAGTCATGCCAATCCTTTGTTCTGGCATCAAGGGCTTCGGAATAAATCAGATGATGTATTAAAAGCATTAAACGATAGCGGTGGAATGATCGGGTTCTCATTATACCCTCATCATCTTAAAGATACTTCGAATTGCACTCTCCAATCCTTTTGTGAGATGATTGCAGAAAGTACAAAAAAAATATCTGTTAAGCAAATTGGTATTGGTTCAGATCTTTGTATTCATCATCCAGATAGCATAGTTGAATGGATGAGAAATGGTACTTGGACAAAAAAGAAAGATTTTGGTGAAGGAACAGCAGATAACGCAGGATTTCCTCCTCAACCCTCATGGTTTGAAGATGCCAGGGGTTTTGAAAATCTCCATAAAGGTTTAAAAGATGTTGGATTCAGCGAAGAAGAGACACACGACATCTTGGGTAATAATTGGTACAATTTTTATAAGAAATTTGATTAATGCAAATAGATTTAAGAAAACCAGAAGTAGTTATGAAATTAGACCGATTAGGGTCGTTTCATCAATCTAAATTGTCTTTTCTAAGATGTTTTATTAGAGAATTTAAGAATTGGGAATTTCAAACTAAAGAATTCAACTTAGACAATCAAGGTTTTGGCCATATTGTTTATGTTGTAAATAATGGTCAAAAACAATACTCCCTGATTTGTTTTTCTAATCATATTGAAGATAGTGAAAGATCTGATCGAGTTATAGCTACGAAATGGGATGCGTCATTTGTTTTATTTGATGGACTTCCAGCTCAAGAGGATATCGAAAGGCTTAAAGCTAATGTTCCTCTTCAAGAGCAGGGAAGAGTGAGTGAAAAGGAACTTTGCCTATCTCGAGCTAACAAATCAGTACGTGTTTTTGAACATGTAGTGAATAAACTGTCTCAAGGCGAACAACCTGATACTAAACTTTTATACAGCGTAGGTTACCTTTATCGAACGACTGCTGTTTATGGCTCAGGAAAATTTGGATTAGCTGATCGAATTAAAATTCAAGATAGAGAGGAGCTTAAAGGACCATTTAGGTTAGAGATGATGCTTGTATACCTTGCAAGGCAATTTACTTTTGATGTCGTCAACCATGTGGCTCATTTCCGCTCACCTGATAAAGCAACTAAACTTAGCGAAGATATTGCTAGAAATTTAGGTATTGGTAATTCCACAGGTTTAGGCATGGCACCCTTTATAGTAAATCATCCTGCTTTATTAAATCAATGGATCATTGCAAAAGAAAAAGCATTAAAGGCGATTCGTTCAATCTCCTCTGTAAGTAAAAAAGAGAAAGATATTTTTCAATCATATCTATCTACTATTCAAGAAAATATTAAATTTTGGAAAACAGAAAGTGATTACCAAAAGAAGAAAAATAAACAGCTTTTAAAGGACTTAGATAATTTTCAAAATTATTATTCAACATTTGCCTTGAAGGATTATTTTTGGAATTCTATTTACGAGTGGGCAGAAGCCAATACTCAATCTGAATGCTGTGAGTTTATTATTTCCTTAATGATGGAGATTTATCCAGATATCGTAGAACCTCTTAGTTATGAAATGTCTATAGATGAAGATGAGTACTTTGATATTGATACTACGAAGACAATTGATGAGGTGTGTAAATTAATTGAAAATCAATACACATGGTTGTTAAATATTAATTTTGATAATAAAGAAAATATTTTTAATTTTTGGTATTACTCAAAAAATAAACAAGAGCCTCGGATGTCAGATAGATTCACTGAGGAAGGTTCAGAATTAGAGCTACCCCTAGCTATAGCAAGAGATATAAGTTCACTTTATAATGATTTAAAATCTTGTAATTTAAATAGAGATTTAGGTTATTATTTGTTAAAAAATCAAGAATATCGCCATGTATTAAGAAGAGTTCTGATATGCGAGAAACTGCCCTACTCTGAAATTCAAGATAACACTATCTCGAAAAGTTTAATCCCAGTAGATATGCTTCGACTAAAGTTATCCTTTTTTGGTGCAACACGATTTGATCCTCGTTCTGATCGATGGGTAAGAATTACTATGTATCAAGGTGCTCCCCTAATGAAAGAAATAAATAAATCTAACGATACTTGGTCTTACAAGAAGATAGCTTAATGCATTCCCTATATGAAATTGAAACAACAATTAAAAGATCATCGCGTGCCAAAGGATTAAGTTGGGGTGTCTCTGAGGAGGCTGGGAAAGCAGTAAGAGTATTAGAGCAATCAGAATTTCAAGGATTAGAAAGTTTTAAGAGACTTATTGATTTAGGTCTAACAAAACTTAATAAACTTTTAGACGTGGGTCAATCTGATACCAGTAACCTTTGTCCTATTCATTTTGGAATTTTCTTTCTTGACCAATCTCATAATGAAGACCTACACCGTATTCATAATTTTAAAAATATAAATGAGCCTCTATTAATTCTTCCTTTTTTATCTAAGTCAGCGAAAAATAATTTACTCTACTTTGATTTTAAGTCATCGAATTTAAATTTTACGATAAGTCCTGGAGATATTTTTTTTATAGATCAAAATATAATTCCTAAGGATTTATCAGATTTTTCTTTAACCATATCAACTCAAAGAAAAAAATTTTATAATCAAAGTTCTTGGGACTATCTATATAAACTATCACTAGAAACTTTTGTTGAGGAAACAGAAGAGAAGAAAATTTCTGGAGCAGGTGCTGGTTTGACAGATAATGATTAGTAGAAATTTAACTGGAATGACAGTTATAGGTCTAATTTATATAGTTACAATTTTTTTAAGACAGCCCTTAAGTTATATTTTAAATCTATCAGTTTTACCGCTAAGTTTACTGTGTCTAATTTCAGGAATATTATTTTTTAATTTATTCCAATTTTCAGAAAAAATACTAATGGGACGTGACTTTATAAAAAAAAATATCCTTCAATTAGCAATTGTGTTACTCGGTATCAAAATAAGTTTTTCTCAACTTGCCAGTGTTAGTATTCAATCGATAGGAATAGTAATAATTACAATTTTGTTGATATTCTTGACATATTTAGCTCTTTCAAAGTTGTGGCCTATTCAAAAAGAGGTATCAAAATTATTGGCAATTGGAACGTCTATTTGTGGCGTTACAGCAATAATGGCTTCTTCAAGTGTTTTAAAATCCAAAGATTATGATGTTAGTACAGCAGTATTAATTGTCGTTCTTTGGGGCAGTTTAGCTGTATTAATTTATCCATTTTTTATAGAATGGTATTTTATATCAGATCTAGCTAAGGGAATTTTTTTAGGCGTTGGTATTCATGATACAAGTCAGGTGTTAGCTGCAGCAATGGTGTATAGTGATTTATACCAAAACAATAAAGTTCTTGAAATAGCTACCATTACTAAACTACTTCGAAATTTATTTCTAGCAATATTAGTTCCATCTTTATTTTTTTTTAACAGTAGAGTAGAAAAAAATACCTCTAAAGGTTTATCAATTTTAGGAAATATTAAAAATTCCATACCGTTATTTGTAATAGGTTTTATTGTTTTAATTATTATTCGTGCAATAGCTGATAATTATTATTTAAATTCTGTAGCTTGGATAAATATTTTAGAAATTTTAGAAAATGTTATTACTATTTTGTTTGGTTTGGCATTAACTGCTCTTGGTGCATCAATTAATTTAAAGAAAATATTAAATCAAGGTTATGTCCCTATAATCATTGGGATGGTTTATAGTCTTGTAAGTTTTTTTACCATATGCTTTTTAATTTTTATTTTAGGTCTAGACACTTAATTAAATTAAATTTTCTAAAGATTTTAATTTACTTCTTACATTTTCATCGTGGGGAAGTATTTTTTCAAGCTTTTTGTATGTGTAATAAGCTTCTGTTTTTTTATTTTGTTTCTCGTAAACTAAGGCTAAGACTTTTAATGCATCAAAATGTCTGGGCTCCAAAGACAAGACATTTAAAAGGTCTAAACGTGCTTCGTTGACCTCACCTTGATAATAATGAATGATTGCTCTTTGATAATAGGCATCCATAAAATCATCTTGCTCTAGAATAATGTTAGATAGAAAATCCTCTGCTTCTTGGTACTGTCTAAATCTTATAAAATGTCCAATATTATTCATTTTTTGTTGTATTTCCTCGCTTTTTGAAAGTTTCCAAATTCTAATGATAGCACCCTTAATTTCTTTTTGGGATTCCGTATCTAGTGGTTCTTGCAATAATTCTATTAAATAATCTACACGATCAGAATTACTATTTGCATGTCCCTGAGATGTACAAACTTTATATGATAATAAAATTAAAATTATAAAAAAATATCGTTTGCTTTGTATCAAGAATACATATTAACTAAATCCGAAATTTTATGAACCATTTAATTGCTAAAAGCGCCCGACTTCGTTCCACACCCTATACCAAAAGAATAGAAGAATATGGGGTTCAATCTTACACAGTTTATAATCACATGATTTTACCAGCATCTTTTAAAGGGGTAGAGGAGGACTACCTTCATCTTAAAAATAATGTCCAAGTTTGGGATGTATCAGTAGAAAGACAAGTTCAATTTAAAGGCCCTGATGCTGCTAAGCTTACACAACTGATTACTTGTAGAGATCTTTCTAATGCAAAAGACTATCTTTGTTACTATGCTCCAATTATTGATGAAAAAGGAAAAATTCTTAATGATCCATTAATTATGAAAGTTAGTGATGATACTTGGTGGTTATCTATAGCTGACTCAGATATTTTATTATATGCAAAAGGTATTACCATCGGTATGAATTTAGATGTCGAAATTACTGAGCCTAATGTCAATATATTAGCTGTGCAAGGACCTAAATCTTTTGATTTAATGGAGAGAGTTTTTGGTGAAGAAATTAAAAAATTAAAATTTTTTAATTTCAAAAGATACGAATTTCAAGGTCATAAATTATTAATTGCAAGATCAGGTTGGTCAAAACAGGGTGGATTTGAAATTTATGTTGATGATGATGAAGTTGGTCTAAATCTTTATGATAGCCTAATTACTAATGGAGAAGATTTAAATGTCAGACCTGGCTGTCCAAATTTAATTGAGAGGATCGAAGGAGGTCTGCTTTCTTTTGGGAATGATATGACCATGGAAGATACTCCTCTTGAATGTGGCCTAAATCCTTTTGTTTCTTTTAATCCAAATATAGATTACTTAGGAAAATCAGTACTAGAAAAACAAAATCAAGAGGGAGTACAAAGGTCCTTGATTGGTTTAAAACTTAAGCTTGATAATTTATCTATAACAAAATACCTACCTATTCAATTAGATGGGCAGATTATTGGTGAATTAAGATCTGGTTGTTTTAGCCCTGATTTTGGGTGTTGTCTTGGTATCGCAATGATACAAACCAGGTTTCAGAATTTTGATGAAGTCAAAACACTGTTGATTGATAATCTAGAAGTGCAATCCCAGATGACGACATTACCTTTTTCAAAATAGCTATTGCATTCCTAAACTAAAAGTTTATCTATTCGCGGGTGTTTGGAACTATTTTAAATTCATGGGCGCTTTTTAGTGGCTTTGGGCTAATAATGATAGCTCATACTCTTCAAGGGACCTTGCTAAATATCAATTCTGTTTTTTTCAATTTTTCAGACTTTGAGATTGGTTATGTATTTACAGGATATTTCATAGGATTTCTTTTTAGCTCAATTCAATGTCCTAAACTAATTAAAAATGTTGGGCACATTAGAGTATTTGCTGCATTTGCATCTTTAGGATCAATAGCCATCTTATTACATTGGATTTTTGTCGATCCAGTTCTTTGGTTAATCTTTAGAATGATTACTGGTTTCTCCTATGCTGCCATTTATATAGTTTGTGAGAGCTGGTTAAATGATCGAGCAGATAATCAAACAAGAGGGCAATTAATTGGTTTCTATATGATTGTTTTATATATTTCTACGAGTATCGGAGTAATGTTAATAAATATAGGTACAACTACAGAAGCTCATCTTTATATCCTATCATCTTTGTTGATATCCCTTGCTTTGGTCCCTATATTGCTTACTAAGAAACCTGCTCCTGAATTCACAACACCTAAGTTTTTAAGTCTTAAAGACTTATATAAAAAGTCACCTATGGCTTTTGTTGGCTCTTTTTCAATTGGAATGGTTTACAGTGCTTTATTCGGTTTAATTGCAGTTTTTGGTGCTAAAATTGGTTTTAGTATATTTCAAATTTCAATTTTAGTTTTTGTAAATATGTTTATTGGAGCTATTTTTCAGTATCCTATTGGAAAAATTTCAGATCGTTATGATCGAAGAACTATTTTGTTTGTATTAAATTTGATAGCAATTGGCTCTTTAATATTGGCCTTTATATTTGGATCATTCTCATTTTATGTTCTATTAGTATTTATTGGTATTCATTCTGCTGTTTCATTACCTTATTACGCTGTCGTTATTTCACATATGAACGATTTTTTGGAAAAAGACGAGATTGTTTCAGCCAGTTCAACATTAACACTTGTTAATGCTTTAGGTATGGTAGCAGGTCCTATGCTAGCCTCAGGTTTTATGGCTTATTTTGGACCCTATGGTTTTTTTATTTATATGATAGTTGTGTATTCTGTAGTGGCTCCTTATAATTATTTTAGAATTAGAGTGGGAAGAACTAGTGATATCTATGAAGAAAATACACCTTCAATGATTGTTCCTAGAAATACCTCTTCAATTGGAATGCAATTAGCTACAGAACAGATTATAAATAAAATTGAAGAGGAAGAGGAATTATCACAATGAGTATAGAAGATAGGTTACAAGAGTTAGGAATTATCTTACCCCACCCTGCAAAACCTGCTGGAAGTTACAAACCTTGTGTAATGGTCGATAATATTGCTTATATTTCAGGCCAAGGTCCTCTTCTGGAGGATGGAAGTTTTGCAAAAGGTATTGTAGGTAAAGATTTGAGTTTGGAATTAGCTCAAGAACATGCACAAAAATGTGGTTTGGCAATATTATCTGCCCTTAAAAATGAAATTAAAGATCTGGATAGAGTAGAACAATTAATAAAATTGACAGGTTTTGTAAACTGTTTAGATAATTTTACCCAACAACCTCAGGTTATTAATGGTTGTTCAGATCTTATGCAAAAAATCTTTGGTGAAAAGGGCATTCATGCTCGTGCAGCAGTTGGGGTGAGTTCTCTTCCTTTAGGCTTCTCAGTTGAAATTGAAGCTATATTTAAAGTAGCAACTTAATTTCTTAATTGACAAATATCATTAATTAACAAAAAATCTTCTCAAGAATTAATTTTGAGGGTAGCGCCATGAAGGTTCAGTTTTCAAGTGACTCACTAAAAGTGACACACCAAAATCATGATTATGAACTACATCCTATTTGGTTAAGGGAAAGATTACCAGGAAATGACTATATCGACAAAGATACAAATCAAAGACTCTATGAACCCTCTTCCATAAAATTAGATTTACAAATTAAAACAGCAAAAATTTTTGAAGAAAAACTTAATATTGAATTCAATGATGGAGCCAAGGGCAAATACAATATTCAAAATCTTCTAATAGAGTTTGATAACGACAAAAACAAACGCGGCCCTGTACCTAAAAGAATACTTTGGAACTCAAATTTAAAAGTATTTCCAAATATAGAGTTTGAAGAAAATATGGTTGAGAAAGAGTCAATGTATAAACTTCTAGAGGATTTTTATAAATATGGCTTTGTAATTATTAAAAACGTTCCAACAAAAGATCAATATTTACTTAAATTTGTGAGTTCAATAGGCCCTGTAAAAGTAACTAACTTTGGAGAGTATTTTGATGTGATGTCCAAACCTAACCCCAATGATTTAGCTTATAAGCCTATTGCTCTCCCTCCACATACGGACAATCCTTATAGAAAGCCAGCTGCGCCTGGAATTCAATTCTTACATTGTCTAAAAAATGAGGTGAGTGGTGGTTTTTCAACTCTAGTAGATGGTTTTGCAGTTGCCGATTATATTAAGATCAATAACCCTGAAGCTTTTAAATCTTTGACTAAAACTAATCTGAGATATCAATTTCAAGACAAAGATATTATTTTAGAAAATTGGGGAGAACTTATTGAGTTGGATAAAGAGGGAGATTACAAACAAGTAAGATATAGCACAAGAGTTGACTATGTTCCGCCACTTGATCAAAAAAGTCTTACAACTTTCTATAAAGCTAGAAAACTACTAAGTGATTTATATTCCTCATCAGATTTTGAGATTAAGTTTAAGCTTAAACCTGGAGACGTTATGATGTTTGATAATCACAGACTGCTTCATGGAAGAACTGCATATGATGCTAATGAAGGTGCCAGACACCTCCAGGGTTGTTATCTAGATTTTGACTCGACGGATGGCAAACTCAGGCATTTGCATAGGAAATATAAAAAAAAAGGATCTAGAAATTTTGGTTGATAAAAATGTAAAATTTAAACATATGAAAGATGGTGATAAGGATGATTATTTATTACTTCAAGAATATGAAGAAAGATATGTTTCTCTGACTTATGAGAGGATTATCGAAGAACTATCAAGACAAGGACAAAATACTATGGAGGGCTATAAAATTACAAGACTGGATCATGGACTTCAATCAGCTACGAGGGCATATAACGATGGGGCTGATATTGATTGGATTGTTGGAACATTACTTCACGATATTGGTGATGGACTTGCTCCTCAAAATCACGATAGATTTTCTGCTGAGGTCATAAGACCCTATGTTAGAGAAGAAGTAACTTGGGTGGTTGAACATCATGGAATTTTTCAAATGATTTATTACGCCCATCATTATGGTTGGGATAAAAATGCTCGAGATAAATTTAAAGATAATATTTATTTTCAAACATGCGCTGATTTTTGCGAGAGATGGGATCAAAAATCTTTTGACCCAGAATATAGAAACAAAGATCTAGATTTTTTTAAACCTATGATAAAGGAGATTTTTAATAGAGCTCCATATAAAGAGGAATTTATTAAAAAAAGCGAAGTTTTGGGATTACCAAAAATTTAAGATTAGCAAATCCAGATTATTTAAAGTCAGTATAAAATGACATGAGAATTCTCTTGATAACCTTAAGTGTTTTACTCACAAATATAGGAATTATTATGGCACAAAACCTTCATAACTTTAGTATTCAAGACATTGATGGTAATCAAATTAATCTAGATAAATTTAAAGGTAAACCTGTTCTTCTTGTGAATACTGCTAGTAGATGTGGTTTCACAAAACAATATGCTAATTTATCCAATCTTCATCGTGAATATTTAGATAAAAATTTAGTAATTATTGGGACTCCCTCAAACAGCTTTCGACAAGAGTTAGCTGATGAAGAGGATGTTAAAGAGTTTTGTTTAATTAACTATGATACAAAATTTATTATTTCTGAAATCGTAGATGTGGATGGAGACGACGCCCATCCAATATATAGCTGGATGACATCAACTTATAATGAAACTCCAAAATGGAATTTTTATAAATATCTTTTCGATGGTGAAGGCAATCTAGTTAAGAGTTGGTCTTCTATGACTAAACCTGATAGCTCAAAAATTACAGATTTAATAGATGAATTAATATAAAAAAAAGGGCGCGGTAAGCGCCCTTTTTTTAAGGAGTACTATAATTAGAATTATTTAAATTCCGGGTAGGCTTCTGTAGAAAGTTCAGCTTTGTCAAGTCCTGAAGCTTCTGTTTCTTCAGATACTCTTAAACCAACTGTTCCTTTTAGGATGTAGAAAAATACACCACTTAAAGGTACAACTAGTACAGCAGCAGCTACAATACCAATTAATTGTACTAAGAAGTCACCACTACCGAAGATACCAACAGCTAGAGTTCCCCATATACCTGCAACTAAGTGAGCAGAAATTGCTCCGACAACATCATCGATTTTCATTTTATCGAGCATTGGGATTGCAATTGTACAAAGAATACCACCTATGGCACCAACTATCATTGATAAGAAATGGTTACTTAAATCAGGGCCAGCCGTAATAGCAACAAGACCAGCGATAGCACCATTTAATGCAATTGATAAATCGATCTTCTTGTACATTAACTGAGAGAGGATTATTGCTGCAACTACACCACCACAAGCGGCGATATTAGTATTAACAACCACAATTGACATTGCAGAAGCATCCGCAGCACTACCAAGAGCTAATTGTGATCCACCATTAAAACCAAACCATCCGAACCAAAGGATAAAAGTACCTAAAGCTGCTAATGGCATATTTGCACCAGCAATTGGGGTTATCTTTCCATCAGAGCCATATTTGCCAGCTCTTGGACCGAGAATTAAACATCCTGTTAAAGCGGCCCAACCACCAACGGAGTGAACGATCGTTGACCCTGCGAAATCAGAGAAGCCCATTTCAGTAAGCCATCCACCACCCCAGGTCCAAGCACCATAGATTGGATAAATAATTCCAGTCATAAATGCAGCAAATATCATAAATGGCCATACTTTAATTCTTTCAGCACAGGCACCAGATACAATCGAAATTGCTGTTGCACAGAAAACCATTTGGAAGAACCAATCCGACGCTAGTGAGTAACCACCCTCTTCTGTTGCGACAGTTAAATCATCAGCTGTATCGTAAAAAGCACCTCCTAATGATCCTATCCACCCTGATACATCTACATACATTAAACTGTATCCGATGAGATAAAACATTATTCCAGCAATCGAGTATAGAGCTATATTTTTTAATAAAATTGCCGATGTGTTTTTTTTTCGAACAAAACCGGCTTCTAACATGGAAAAACCTAATGCCATGAACATCACTAAGACTCCACTAAAAACAAATAAAAATGTATTAAATACAAAAGCTGTTTCAGCAGAAACTTCTGCGCTTGCGACTCCGGAGAGAAACAAGGTAGGGACTAAGAAAGTTAATATTTTTTTCATATGATCTCCTTATTTAATTGCCTCAGCGCCTCGTTCTCCGGTACGTATTCGGACAACCTCTTGCACTTCAGTTACAAAAATTTTACCATCACCTATCTTTCCTGATTTTACCGCCTCAGAAATTGTAGTAATGACCTTTTCGACGTCTGCAGAATCCACTAAAACCTCTGCTCGAGATTTAGGAAGAAAATGTACCTCATATTCTGCGCCTCGGTACAATTCGGTGTGACCCTTCTGGCGCCCATATCCTTTAGCCTCAACAATAGTTAAACCTTGAATATCAACACCTGTTAGTGCCTGTCTCAAAGCTTCAACTTTGTCGGGCTTGATAATTGCTGTTATTAGTTTCATTAATACCTCTCTATATTTTGAGTAATGTAAAATTTATAATTTCTGAAACAGAAAAAAAATAATGCTAAGAAGTTAATTTAACTATGCATCTAATGAATATCTAAAGATAACTCAATAAAATCAGTAATATTTAAAAAATATCAAGAGCTAGGAAGTGATTTTTTAGGATCAAAGAATGGTTTCTCAACTATTTTTGCTTCTCTCATTTGACCATTTATTTTGACTAACAAATTTAAGCCTAATTTTGAAAAGTTTTTATCTACCATTGCCAATGCTATATTTCTATTTAATCTTGGAGAAAATACTGCTGATGTTACTTTTCCAACAATTTTGTTATCACAGAATACTTGCCAAAATACTGTGTTAGGGCCTTTTAAAGAATCGCCCTCTATTTCCATTCCAATTTGCTGACGTTTAACACCATTTTTATAAATTTCAGTTAATGCCTTCTTGCCAATAAAATTTATCTCACTATCTAAAGATACAAGTCTTTCCAGACCCATCTCAAACGGGTTCGTGTGTATATCTGCATCTGCGTGATACGACAACATACCACCTTCAATTCGTCGAATGCTTGATGTGTGACCAGGCTGAAGACCATATTCATTACCTACTGTCATGATCATCTCCCATAATCTATCTCCTTGACTTCCATCACGTAAAAATAATTCGTATCCAAGTTCTGTAGACCATCCTGTGCGTGAGACAACTAACGGAATACCATCCAATTCTAATTCTTTGAGCCAGTAATATTTTAAATCTCTAATATTTTCTCCAAATAATTTTACCATAATCTCCCTTGACTTTGGTCCTTGCAACTGAAGAGGCGAAACATCTGGTTCTTCGATACAAACATTTAGTCCAGAATTTACTGCAACGCCTTGAGCCCATAGTAAGATATCGCTGTCAGATAGAGATAACCAAAAATGATTTTCACCCAGGCGTAGTAAGACAGGATCATTGAGTATTCCCCCTTGTTCATTGGTAATAAGTACATATTTACACTGCCCTATAGATAGTTTACTAAGATCGCGTGGTGTAAGTAATTGAATAAACTGGAATGCATCAGGACCGGTTATCTCAACTTGTCTTTCAACTGCTACATCACATAAAATCGCATCATTAACTAAATTCCAAAAATTTTTCTCTGGGTCACCAAAATCCCTTGGAATATACATATGATTATAAACAGAAAAGCCAGTGGCCCCCCATCTAACTGTAGCATTAAAAAAAGGAGATTTTCTAATTTGAGTGCCAAATCCAAAATTTTTATCTGTGTTTTTATTTTGCATCAAAGAGGCCCCTTCCAATCAACTAAAAAAATTGCTTCATTTCTTCGAAGATTGGGAAGTGTGAAAGGACCATCATATGTAGCTTTAATAGCAGAACCTAAGACTTTTATATCATCGGCATTTAATTCACTTTTTAAAATTTCTCTATGTTTGTGAAAGTTTTTATCTGAGGCAAAACCTGAATATCTAATTACTGCAAAATACCCTGGTTCTATTGTTGAAATTTTTAATGATTTATCTGAGGGTAGAGGTATCTCATTTTGTTGAAATCTCTTGGGTAAGTAAAATTGCATAACAAACTGATTTTCAATTTCTGTAACATTAACAGGTGTGGTCATTTCAATTTTTTGACTTTGTTTGTTGTTACCTGATATATATTTAAAGAGTTTCTGAAATCCATTATTTTGATTAGAGTATTGAGTTTCTACTATTAAGCGTTCCTCATAATATCTAATTTCATAAGTATCCGTTTGATAAACAACCCTATAAGGAGATTCACTGTAAGCCATCAAGTTTTGTATCATGAGAAACAATAATAGTAAGTATCTAATCATTGATAAATTTTATTTCTTTATGAGAAACACCCCACAGTCTCTTATCTATAGGTATCCAACCTTTAATTGAAGATTTTTTACCCTCTGGAATACTTATCTTTACCATTGTCTCATTAACCTCTAATAAGTTTACAATTTTCGGTGCAAGAATTAATCCTTTTTGAATAGTCAAAAGAGACTTAGGATCATAAGATCTCAGAGCATATAATTCAGTATCCTCTAAGACTAACAAAGTTCTCTTTTTAGATAGCTGATTATGTGCAATCCAACCCTGTATCCCATTAAATAACTCTATACGATACCAATCAGTATATGAACTCCAACTATTTTGAAACTCTTCAATAACCTTCACTGGCATATTTTCTTCTGTGAGAAGAAATTTCTCTGTTTGCTTACTCAAATCTTGATTTTCTGGGTAATGACGTAGCCAAGATTCATCATGTGCTAAAGACTTATAATAAGGGATGTGTTTATCAGAATAAGCAATTAATGGGAATATTAATAAGAAGAAAATGAGTCTGATCATCAATTTTATCTCTGAGAATTCTGCCAGTTTGGATGAGTATAGGGTTGTAAATTAGATGGCGCTAAAAGAGGTTTCCCCAAAATATGATCCGATGCTTTTTCACCAGTCATTATGGATGGTGCATTGAGGTTTCCATTACAGATTTGAGGAAAAATGGAGGAGTCTGCAAGGTAAAAATTTGAAAAACCCTTAACTTTACAGTCATTTTGAACAACCGATGAAGGATCGTCTTCTTCTCCTATCTTGCACGTACCACATGGATGGTAAGCACTTTCACAGTTATTTTTTATAAATTCATCAAGTCCCTCATCTGATACAACATTATCTCCGGGTTGAATTTCACTTCCTTTAAAAGGAGCTAATGCATCTTGGTTAAGAATTTCTCTAGAAAGTCTGAGTGATTTTCTAAAGTTTGGAAAATCATCTTCATGAGACATATAATTAAATTTTATTAAAGGTGCCTCAAAAGGGTTGTTAGACTTTAATTTCACAAATCCTCGAGATTTTGAACGCATGGGTCCCACGTGTAATTGAAAACCATGTCCTTTACTTGGTGATTTACCATCATATCTTATTGCAACAGGGAGAAAATGAAATTGAATATCAGGATATGGAATATTTTTATCTGAACGAATAAATCCAAGTGTTTCAAATTGGTTTGTGGAACCTGGCCCACTTTTAAGAAACATCCATTGCATTCCGATTAATAATTTAGAAAATGGGTTTAAGTACTTGTTAAGTGTTACTGGTTGTAAACACTTCACTTGAAAATAAACTTCTAAATGATCTTGTAAATTTTTACCAACTCCAGGTAAGTTTTTAATAACCTTAATTCCTAAGTTGTTTAAATCATTTGCGTCCCCAATACCTGACCTTTGGAGAATAGTTGGACTATTTATAGCGCCGGCAGATAAAACAACTCCAATATTGGCATTAAAAATTTTTTTTTGGCCTTGATGAAATACTTCCACCCCTTTAGCCTTGTCTTCACTAAATATTATTTTATCGACTAAAACTTTAGTTATTAGATGTACATTTTTCTTCTTTAATGCGGGTTTTAAATAAGCTTTAGCTGTGGAAAAACGTGAACCTTTCCAAACATTCATGTCAGCGGGTCCAAAGCCCTCCTGTCGAAAACCATTATAATCTTCAGTGTACGTATACCCTGCTTGTTCCGTTGCTTTTACAAACGCATTGTGTAAAGGATTATCTCTTTTACCATGAGTTATGTTTAATGGGCCAGATTTCCCTCTAAATTCAGAATTTGCTCCATGGCTTGCTTCCATTCTTTGAAAATATGGAAGAACATCTGGATAATCCCAACCTTTCGCTCCGCTTTCTGCCCACTGATTATAGTCACCAGCGTTTCCTCTTACATAAATCATTCCATTAATTGAAGAGGATCCTCCAATAACTTTACCTCTAGGACAGGCTAAAGATCTTCCGTTTAATGCTTGCTCTGGTTCAGCTTTATAACCCCAATCGAACTTATCCATGTTCATAGGGTAAGAAAGAGCGGCAGGCATTTGAATAAATGGACTTTTATCCAGTCCACCAAATTCCAAAACTAGAATTTTTAACTTTGGGTTCTCCCCTAGTCTGTATGCTATTGTCGATCCTGCCGATCCAGAACCAATTACAATATAATCAGGATTTTCAAACATCTAAAAAGAGTTAACAGGTTGTTTTAAAAAAAGTAAACTTCAAAAATCTATTAAAATTGTTATCTATTCTGTCTGCTACCATGTCTGATAAAAACATTTTTGGCCATCTTTTGATGCTCTGGGAGCTTCCTAATACTAAAAATTTTATCTCTAGCAAACTTTGCTGTTTTAGTGACATCAACTATTGTTTCTAGTTTAGAGTCGTTAAATAGATTTTCATTATTAGATAGTTCAGGAGGTTTAAAAAAAAAGCTAGGTGGAAAATTATTATATTCAGGTAATTGTGATTTTATAAATTTTGCCTCAGGGTCTTGATCTAACGCTTGTTTATATGGATTATACATTCTGATAGTATTTATTCCGGTCGTTCCTGATTGCATTTGTAGCTGGCTGTAATGTATCCCAGGTTCAAAGTCAGTAAATAAGGCTGCTAGGCGTGGGCCAAAATATCTCCAATCTAGCCATAAATTATAGGATGCGAACGAGGCTAGCATTGCCCTCATTCTAAAATTAATCCATCCATGATTTCGAAGATAAATCATACATGCATCTATAAAATGCACGCCTGTTTTGCCCTCTATCCATGCATCTAATTTTCTGAAATCTTTTTCACGTATTTGGTCATAGACTGGAATAAAACTCTCGTGCTCGATTGATGGTTGGTCCTCCAATTTTTGGATAAAATGTGATCTCCAATGTAAACGAGATAAAAAAGAATTTATAGATTTAGCAAAATTTTTATTAGTCAATTGTATCTTTTCTTTTTTTTGAGTAGCTTCTTGGAAAACTGAACGATGCGATATCGTCCCGTAAGTCAAATGAGTCGATAATCTTGAGCAACTTTTTTCTGCGCTTATAGGACTAGACATCTCATATTGATAGTTTTCACCTCTACTGTTAAGAAAAGTGCTTAATAATTTTTCTGCCTCTCGTGAGCCCCCTTTCTGCCTATTAGGACAAGGAGTTGTGTCATAGAAAATTTTTGGTAAATCGTAATTTTTTAATCCTAAATTTATCGATTGTTTAATGATGGGTAAATTTGGATATCTAAGTATATCCTTTCTGAAAAATTTCGCCCATTGATTTCTATCATGATGTCCACGTCTTACGCCCGGATAGGCACACTCAATCCAATGAATATCATTTTGGAGAAAAAAAGATTTTAATTTTTTATCTCTTTCAAAAGTCCATTTAATTCCTGTTTCTTGTTCGCTTATAACACTATCAAAATTATATTTATCCTTTAAAAACTTAAATATCTCTAAGGCATCTCCATATAAAATATTTAAATGTAAATTATTTTTTGTTAATTGGTGTTGAAGATCTTTTAAGCTGTCTAAAGTAAATTGCCATTGTCTTAGAGACATGTCCTTTTGTTTCCAGAGCTCAGGTTCAATTATATATATTAAGATCGATTTCTTATCTTGATCTATTAAGGTTTCATTATCCTTATACCTTAAATTTTTTTTAAACCAGACGATCCTATTTGACATCTGAAATTAATCTTTGATTTTAAAACCCTTAGAGAAAATATAAATAATTGCAATGATATTAAGTATTAGGAATGAAAATATCATAATTAGACTTGTGGTGATGCTCACATCAGCCATTTCATAAAAGCTCCATCGAAAGCCACTCACTAAATAAAGCACGGGATTTACTAGTGATACATTCTGCCAAAATTCTGGTAGCCAGTTTATGGAGTATAGTGAACCCCCAAGAAAAACTAGTGGAGATAAAATAAGAGTAGGAAATATAGAGAGTTCTTCCCAATTAGTTGACAGCATTCCAATCAAAAAACCAAGTAAACTAAAAGTTAAAGATGTTAAAACAAGCATTAGGATCATCGCAAATGGATGCATAATATAGATATCTACAAAAAATAAACCTGTTGCTAATATTAAGCTTCCCAGAATTATTGATTTAGTAGTAGCTGCTCCAACAAAACCAATAACAATTTCTGTTGTTGATAAGGGGGCGGCATAGATTTCATTTATAGTACCTAAAAATTTAGGAAAGAAAATTCCTGATGAAGCGTTTGAAACACTCTGTGTAAGTAGGGCTAACATTATCATACCTGGAACTATAAAAGATCCATAAGAGATATCCTCAATTACAGGTATTCGGCTACCGATTGCTGCACCAAATACTACAAAATATAAAGAGGAGGAGATAACAGGAGAAAATATACTTTGAACTGTTGTCCTTCTCATACGGTCCATTTCGTGCAAGTAAATTGCTATGATACCTGTCCAATTCATGCACTTTCCTCCAATAATTTTTCAAATATTGTCTCTAAAGATGTCTGAGAGGAGTTTAAATCTTTTAATTTAAGGCCAGCTGATTTTATGTCTTGGAGCAGTGCGGTAATACCTGTTGAAGACCCCTGAGAGTCATAAGTATAAGTTAATGAAATATTATTATTCATTTTAAGATTGTACGTTCCAAGAGAAGATGGGATTTCATTAAAAGGCTCTTGGAATTCTATGGTTAAATTCTTTTGGCCCATTTTCTGCATTAAATCATTTTTATTATCTGTAATTATAATTTCACCATTATTTATCACAGAAACTCTATCAGAAATTGCCTCTGCCTCTTCGATGTAATGTGTTGTAAGGATTATTGTTACGCCCTTTTCTTTTAATTCTCTAACTGCTCTCCACATGTCTCTTCGCAAATTAATATCAACACCTGCAGTGGGTTCATCTAAAAATAATATTTTTGGTTCATGACTTAGGGCTTTCGCGATCAAAGCTCTTTTCTTCATACCCCCGGAAAGCTCTCGAAGTTTACTATCTTTTTTATCCCAAAGGCTGAGGTCTCTTAAAATTTTTTCAATAAAAGCTGGATCTTTTTTCTTACCATAAAGGCCTCTGGTGTAAGATACGTTTTGAAAAACTTTTTCAAAAGCCTCTAAATGAAGTTCTTGGGGCACAAGTCCAATCATAGACCTTGTTCTTCTATAATCTTTTACTACATCGTAACCGTCAACTGTAATGCTACCCGAGGTTGGCAAGACTATTCCGCATATCGCATTAATGAGTGTAGTTTTTCCAGCACCATTGGGGCCCAAGAGTGCTAAAATTTCACCTCTTTGAATTTCCAAATTAACTCCCTTGAGAGCCTCTAGGCCTCCCTGAAATGATTTTTTTAAATTCTCAATTTTAATTAGAATATCTGCTGACATAATTAGATTGCGTACAGTATATTATAAGTAAATAACATCAAGATAGTTTATCTGTAACTTTTACTTTTTTACTTTTTTCAATTAGATATGTACTTATCAAAACAGCAATCAATGCCACTATTATTTTATAAGTTATTTTTTCATCTAAAAAGAGATAGCCAAATATTAGGCCAAATATTGGGATGATGTAGGCAACTTGAGATTGAAATACTAACCCATTATTTTTAAGAATATAAAATCTCATTAGCCACGCAATCGCAGTAGCAACAATTCCTAGATAAATAAGAGAAATTGTAGCATTGAAAGAGGGTCTTAATTCAGTTGGATTTTCAAAGATAAACATAATAGGGAGTAAGATAATTACAGCCCATATTAGAATACTAGAAGTGAGTACTTCATTTTTTATATGTTTTAGCTTAAGTGAAAACAAACCACCAATGGTGTAACAAACTGGACCTAAAATTACCATGAATGCATAAAAGATATTTGATTGATTAATTAAAATATTATCTGAGAACAGATAAACAATCCCTAGAAAGCCAATTAGGATTCCTAGAAATTTTAAAAGATTAATTTTTTCATTTTGAATAAACAGATGACCCAATATTGTTGCTGCGATAGGGGCTGTGGACATCAAGATAGCAGCTAGATTGCTTTGAACTTTCACTATTCCAAATGAGATAAAAAAAAAAGGTAGAACTAAATTTACAAATCCTATAGTTGCATACCATAGCCAGTTTTCTCCAAATGCTTCAATAGAAATTTTTCTAATCCAGCAGTAAATAAGCATTACGATTGCAGCAAAAAAAATTCTACCAAAAGCAAGAGCCATTGGGGTATAACTTTCTGAGGCGATTTTAATATTGAAGAAGGCGCTGCCCCATATACCAGCTAATACAAATAATAGTAAAAAATCTTTAAGTGACGCTTTATGCATTATATAAGAGTAAACTGAACACGCTTATTCATTTTTCCTTTACTCTCATATTTAATAAATTTAAATTCTCCAATCTCACTAGTATTGGCTACATGAGTTCCCCCACATGGCTGTAAGTCAATATCTCCAATTTTAACTAAACGAATTTTATCATTTGTTCTAGGAGGTTTGACAGAAAGTGTGCGAACCAATTCAGGTTTTTGATCAAGCTCTTCATTTGTAATCCACTGATACGTAATCGAGTGGGATTGTTGAATAAATTCATTAATAATTTTGTTTAACGTTTCATATTCAAATGTTTCTTCTCCTAAATCAAAATCCAATCGGCTTTTTTCTAATCCAATTGAACCTCCAGTAACATAATAAGGTAATGCTGCGCACAAAAGATGCATAGTGGTGTGCATCTTCATTAAACGATAACGGTGGTCCCAATCAATATGCCCTTTGATATCCCCTGAAAGATCACTAATTTCTGTATCAACAACATGGGCTATGCCTAATTCATGCTTAATTGTATTGATAACATTGAATTTTTGATCATTGATTTCCAATATTCCTTTATCTCCAGGTTGCCCGCCACTTTGGGCATAAAAAGAGCTATCTTGAGTGATGATTTTGTCTGCCTCAACTAGTACAATTTTCTCTTCAAAATTCTTGATGTAGCTATCTTTAAGGTAAATCATTTTTTTGCTTCTTGTATCTTATAATCAACACAGGACTCGATACCTCCTTGGGTATTACTTTGTTTTTCACATTCCTCATAGTATTCATGGTATTCAAAAGTTGAGGAAATATATAAACCAATACCAATAATGCTAAAGACTGCAATACTATATAAAATTTTCTTACTCATCTTAAATTAATCTATCCTGGAAACCTATCAACTGATTGTTAACAATGATATCAGATTTTTTAATAGGTCTTAGAAGTTCTATACCCTCTAAACTTATACATCGACTTAATGCAACATAAAGCTGTCCCGGGGCAAAGGAACCTTGGCTCATGTCTATTATTACTTTTTCAAAGGTTTGTCCTTGGCTTTTGTGAATAGTAATTGCCCAAGCTAATCGCATTGGATACTGTTTAAAAGATCCTGTTATCTCTTCTTGAACTTCTTGTTGATCATCATCATAAGTATACTGAATGCGATCCCATTTTTCTTTTTTGACTTCAAAGATTTTGTTATCGATTTTTACTTTGATTTTTTTTTGTGCAATATCGTGAATAATACCTATTGATCCATTAACCCATCTTTTTTCAGGATCATTTTTGATCATAATTACTTGAGCCCCTTTTTTTAATTTCAAAATTTCATCTGTGGGAAATAATTCTTTGTAAAACTGACCTGTCGCCTGTCCTCGGTAGGAAAACTCTTCTTCATTCAACTGACTTAGGTATTTTTGATTAATACTACTTGCTCGAGCGTTGGTAGTAGTAAGTATTATTTTTCCCTCGTCCATCTCAATATGATCAATTAAAGAGTCATTGATATTATCTATTTGAGAGTGAGTTATAGAACCATCTCGAACAGAGTTAAGTAAATGAATAAAGTGATCATCTTTTTGACGATATATACTATATAATTCAAGGGTTTTAAATTGAGCATCCTGAAAAATATTTGAGTGAAAGAAGAAATGACCTTTCGAGTAAATACGCTGTAGAAGACCAGACTCATCCATGTTGACGACTGGTGGGAGTTGAAATAAGTCCCCAAATACAACCAACTGAACTCCTCCAAAAGGCTGCGTAAGTTTTTTGCGATGAACACGAAGACTATAATCTATTGCATCAAAGACATCAGCACGCACCATTGATACTTCATCTATAATGAGAGTTTCTAAATTTTGGAGCACTTCAATTTGTCTTACTTTCTTAATGTGCCTTGTCTGAATAACCTTGGGAGGGAAGCCAAAAAATGAATGAATAGTTTGTCCCTTGACACGGATTGCAGCGACACCTGTAGGAGCAAGAACAGCAGTATTTTTTTTTGTGATGGATCGAAAATATGCTAACAAAGTTGACTTACCACTTCCTGCTTTTCCTGTAATATAAAAATGATCTTTTGTATTTTCTAACTGTTCGATAATTGTCTCAAATTCCTCACTCAACACAAAATCATCAGGTAGCAAACTATTATAATTTCGCTTATAGCCCATTTAGTATCTCGCTTACCATTTGAAAACATTCCTTAACTGTACCCTTTTGAATTTGTGCTCTTGAGAGTCTTGGACCAAACTTTAATTGTTCAACATAAATTTTTTTTTTAAAATATACTCCTATGAAAACTAGACCTACTGGTTTTAATTTAGTTCCTCCATCTGGGCCAGCCACACCTGTTGTCGAAAACGTTAGTTGGCTTTTTGTAATTTTATGCAATTGAAAACACATCTGAGCACAGACTTGGCGACTGACAGCACCATATCTTTTGAGAGTATTGGGGGAGATTTTTAGATGTTTAATTTTTGAGTCATTTGAATATGTAATAAATCCGCTCTTAAAAATTTTAGATATACCTGGCTTAGATGTAAATTTCGCTGCCAGCAAACCACCCGTACAAGACTCCGCCGTAGATAGGGTAATATTTTCATTTAAGAGATATTTGATTATCTTTGATTCTACTGTCATCAACTAGATATACTTATTATAAGGACTACAAAATAACAATGGTACTTATAGGTATCTAAAAATTGCATAAAAAAATGATTTTTACTCTGATTATCAACAGAAAAATCAACAATTTTAAAAATAATATATGCAATTATTGCATATTACTTATAAAACTTTAATCTTATTCCATGGAATCTAGGAGGTTTTAAATGGCTGACATGTTCACAGGACACTACCCTTTTATAATAATGATTATTTGGTTAATAGCCGGGATCGTGGGTTCAAAATTATAAGTTTTTTTGGGGGTGGTGAGAGCCACCCTCAATTTGTTCCAGTAAGACTCTTTCCTTTTTCTCTCAATACAAATTTTTGAATTTTGCCAGTAGAAGTTCGAGGAATGTTCTCAAAAAAATAATATTTAGGAACTTTAAATGATGCCAAGTTTTCTTCGCACCACTGTTTTGCATGTATCTCATTCCAATTTTGATCTTTCTTTAGTTCAATAAAAGCACAGGGGACTTCGCCCCACTTTTGATCAGGAATAGCAATGACTGCTGCAGCACTGACACAATCATTTTTTAAGAATACTTCCTCAATTTCAATCGATGAAATATTTTCTCCACCAGATATTATAATATCTTTTGATCGATCTTTTAACTGGAGATAACCGTCAGGGTGCATCACTGCTAAATCTCCTGAGTGAAACCAACCACCTTCAAAAGCTTTTTGATTTGCAGATTTATTTTTTAAATAACCCTTCATCACAATATTTCCTTGAAACATAACTTCACCAATTGTTTTGCCATCGGCAGGAACCTGCTTCATAGTATCTGGGTCAAGAACTTTGAGATGTTCTAGAGGAAGGTATCGTACACCCTGCCTTGCTTTAAGTGATGCCTGTGCATTCATGTCTAATGAATTCCATTCTTGATGCCACTCATTGATGACAGCTGGTCCATATGTTTCAGTCAAACCATAAAGATGGGTTACTAAAAATCCTGACTCTTGCATTTCTCTAAGAATATTTTCTGGTGGTGGTGCAGCTGCAGTAAAAAATTGAACCTCATGAGTTATGTTAAATCTGTTTTTTTGGTCTTGTGATAAAATAACTGACATTACGATGGGTGCCCCACATAAATGGCTAACTTTATGGTTTTTTATGCTATTCCATATTGGTTCTGCCCTAACTTGGCGCAGACAAACATGAGTTCCAATAATTGCTGACATAGTCCATGGAAAACACCAGCCGTTACAATGAAACATCGGGAGTGTCCAAAGATACACTGAATGTTTAGGCATTGAGGCAACCATTGCATTACCTTGAGCTAATAAATAAGCCCCACGATGATGAGAGACTACCCCTTTGGGATCACCGGTAGTACCAGAAGTGTATCCAACAGAAATTGCATCCCACTCATTTTCTGGCATGAGCCATTGATAATTACTATCTCCTCGATCCAAAAATTCCTCATAATCTATTACATCTAGATCAAAATTATTGAGAGATTCATAGGAATGTTCTTTATCTATAAATTCAATTAATTGGGGTTTGACTTTGCATTGACTCAAAACTTCTTTTACAGTTGCTGATAACTCTCGATCAAATAATAAAAACTGTGAGTCAGCGTGCTCAAGTTGAAATGCAATAGTCGCAGCATCAAGACGGGTGTTGATGGCATGGATTACTCCTCCACACATTGGAATACCATAATGAGCTTCGAGCATTGGAGGTGTATTCAACAACAAAGTTGATATTGTACTTCCTCTAGACATGCCCTGCTGAGATAAAGCTGAGGCTAATTTTTTAGAGCGAAGATAAAATTCAGCATAGGATCTTCGAAGATTACCATGAACAATTGCAGTAAACTCTGGAAATACATCTGCAGCTCTTTCTAGGAATGATAATGGGGTGAGAGGTTGATAGTTAGCAGAATTTGCATCCAAATCCTGATTATAGGGATTGACCATCTTAAGGTTTTATTCTTTCCAATTTGGAGATCGTTTTTCTAAAAAAGCTTCTATTCCTTCTTTAGCATCTTGGTCCAACATGTTTTCAAGCATTACTTTTGAAGCATACTCATATGCTTCAGCTAAAGGCATTTCAATTTGTTGATAAAATGCTTTTTTACCAATTTTTAGTGTAGTACCAGATTTTGAGCTGATTTTAGTGGCTTTTTCTAATATTAGGTTTTCTAGCTCTTCCTCATTTACACTCTTATTAATAAGACCTTTTTTCTCTGCATCATCAGCAGATATTAGCTCCCCTGTAAGAAGCATTTCCATGGAGTGCTTTGAGGTTGTATTTCGAGAAAGGGCTACCATTGGAGTTGAACAAAAAAGGCCAATATTTACTCCTGGTGTAGCAAACCTTGAATTAGAAGAGGCATAAACCAAATCACAACTTAGTGCCAATTGGCAACCTGCAGCTGTAGCAACTCCATCTACCTGAGCTATGACAGGTTTCGAATGGTTGACTATTGTTTGCATTAATCTTGAGCATTTTTTTAAAATTGATTGAAAATACTCTTTGCCCTTATCAGGATGAGAGCGAGCAGCTTTAAGTTCTTTTAAATCATGACCAGCTGAGAAAACTTTTCCTGTAGAGGATAAAATGATAACCCTACTAGGACCAGAATTGAAATGATCAAATGCAGATTGTAGTTCATCAATCATTTTTTCTGATAAGGTGTTTTGATGACTTGGATCGCTGAGGATGATTTTAAATATCCCGTTTTCCAGTTCCGTGATTTTTACAAGTGATGATTGGCTATCTGTGTTCATAAACTAACTTCAAATACAACTTCATCCGCCAACGAGTTAGCAACAAAACAATATCGATGAGATCTATCATGCATGTCCTTCATATCTTGGTCACTAATCGTAAATTCTCCACTAAATGTCACAACAGGATGAAGGACTATCTTGGTCACAGCCATCTGCCCTTTGGAATTTTTGCCTAAATAAGCGTCAGCCTTATCTTCATAGGAATTTACTGGCCATTTCATTTTGGCTGCTAATGCTAAAAAAGTCATCATGTGACAACTGCTAACTGAGGCTGCCAAGGCTTGTTCTGGATTTGTGTAATCAGGACTTCCTCCCCAATCAGGGGCAGCATCTGCAGTAATATTATAATTTTCATTGAAGGAAATTTCATGAGAATTGGAGAATTTGCCTGGTGCTAATTCACCCTCTCCAAGTTTCCATTTTAAGTTTATAGATAATTCGGACATAGTTAAAAATAGTATGGAAATTTATAAACGCCATCATAAAATCTAAGAATGAAATCTGGTTTGGATAGGGAAAAAACTAATATATTCGCACTTTATCTGTATTTTTTACTAAGGAACAAGAAACATAAAATCAAGGAGGATAGTTTTTCAAAAATAAACGAAGAGTATTTTTATAAATTACTTCAAAAAGGTGAATACAAAGCATTTGGCCTAGAATGGGATTATGAAGGCATCTTAAAAGAGGACAGTCATTATCCTGAGTTCTATAAGAATGAATATTCTAAAGTAATGATATCTGTAATGGTTGATATTTATTTGTCGGGCTATAAGTCCTAAAAACAATCATAGACAGAATGCAAATTCAGGAATAAGATTTTTAACAGTATATGAATAAACCTAATAACTTAGAACCGCTATGGATGCCTTTTACTCCCAACAAGACATTCAAAAAAGACCCTCGAATTATTGTTGGAGCCAAGGATATGCATTTTATCAGTGATGATAATAGAGAAATTTTAGATGGCACTGCAGGACTGTGGTGTGTAAACGCTGGCCATGGTCGAAAGAAAATTCAAGAAGCGGTAAATGAACAAATTGAAAATCTGGATTATTCTCCTCCGTTCCAATTTGGACACCCTAAACAATTTGAACTGGCTAATCGCTTAGCTGAAATATTTCCTGAAGGAATGAATCATGTTTTCTTTTCTAACTCAGGATCAGAGGCAGTAGATAGTGCCTTAAAAATTGCTCTTGCTTATCAGCGAGCGCGAGGACACTCTTCTAAAACAAGATTGATTGGCCGTGAGAGAGGATATCACGGTGTTGGCTTCGGTGGAATATCTGTCGGGGGTATGGTGAAAAATAGAATGTACTTTGGCTCAATGCTCAATGGTGTTGATCATTTACGTCATACTCATAATCTGGAACTGAATGCTTTTTCAAAAGGTGAACCTGAACATGGCGCTGAACTTGCAGACGACTTAGAACGTCTTGTCCAATTACATGATGCATCAACTATTGCTGCTGTAATCGTTGAGCCAATTGCTGGATCAACTGGTGCACTTCCACCTCCAAAAGGTTACCTCAAAAGACTCAGAGAACTATGCACGAAGCATGATATTTTATTAATCTTTGATGAAGTGGTAACAGCTTTTGGTCGTATGGGAAAAGCCACTGGATCAGAATTTTTTGGTGTAACTCCTGATATAATTTCATGTGCTAAAGGCATCACGAACGCGACTATTCCAATGGGTGCCACGATTGTTCAAGACTTTATCTATGAGTCGATGATGGAGAACGCAGATGCTCCAATAGAATTATTTCACGGATACACTTATTCTGGTCATCCTGTTGCGTGCGCAGCAGCTTTGGCAACACTAGATATTTACAAAGAAGAAGGGCTTTTTGAAAATGCAGCTCATATAGCTCCTGTTATTGAAGAAGCTGCCCATAGTCTTAAAGGCACTAAACATATTATCGATATAAGAAATTTAGGTGTTATTGCCGCTCTAGAACTAGAACCTAAAAAAGGTGCCGTAGGTGTCAGAGGCTTTGAGACGATGAAGAAGGCTTGGGATCTTGGTCTTATGGTTAGAGCCAATGGAGATACTCTTGCATTTTCTCCCCCTTTAATCATTAACGATAGTCAAGTTGATGAAATGTTTACGAAAGTAAAAAAAGCCTTGGAACACGTAGACTAAAGACATCTCCGCTACAGCCATACCCAGTTTCAAAAATACCGCTCGGTTGATAAAAACCACACAACATAATCCATCTATATATAAAGACTATTCCCGGAACAATGATAATTGCATTAATAAGAAAAAGAGCCACTGAAATCACAACCCTCATTGCAAGGTTTGTACTCATGTATTGTTTATAAAAGATACGAATTATTAAGCCTGTAGTTACTGCTGAAAGTAATAAAAATGGGGCGTCTAAGTGTGTAACTAAAAATTCATAATACATCGCTTTAAATTAAAGCAATAATACAGTAAGCCTTTTAAAATGCAAAAATACATATCAGAGTTTATAGGAACATTTATTTTATTAGTATCCATCGTAGGTTCTGGAATTGCAGGTCAACAATATACAAATGATCAAATGGTTATTTTGGTTAGTCATGCTGTTGTCATAGGTCTAACACTTATTTTTATAATTGGAATATTTGCTAATTTTTCTGGAGCACATTTTAATCCTATTGTTTCAATTTTGTTTTTCTTACAAAAAGAGCTAAGCAAAAAAGATCTATTTATATTCATTTCAATACAAATTACTGCAGCTATACTAGGAACAATTTTTGCAAATTATATTTTTGGTTTAAGCATTGTAGAAATCTCCTCAAATATTAGAAGTGGAACAAATATTTATATTTCAGAGGTTTTTGCTTCCTTTGGACTACTGATGGTTATTTTGCTATCGAAAGTAGGTGGTAAAAATATTGTTGCTTTTAATGTTGGTATTTACATCACAGCTGCAATAATTTTTACATCCTCAGCTAGTTTCGCAAATCCTGCCGTATCGATTGCTAGAATTTTTACTGAGTCATTTGCAGGGATTAATCCCTCAACCGTAATATTTTTTATTGGCTCCCAAGTAATAGGTATGTTTGGGGCATACTTTTTATATAACCGCCTGTTTAAAACTAAATAATATCAAGCTTTTTTTAATTATTAACAGAGACAATTCGTTATGTTGACTTACTAACAGGTTAACTTTTAATGATATTAAATTTATTTAAGTAGGAGAGAAAAATGAGCGAAGCCAAATGTCCCGTTGCTCACGGAGCTAATTCAAACATGGAGAAGTCATCAACTGATTGGTGGCCTAAAAATCTAAATCTAGATATTCTCCATCAACATGATCAGAAAACAAAACCATTTAATGGTTCTTATAATTATCGAGAAGAAGTAAAAAAATTAGATTTCAAAGCATTAGAAGCTGACATGCATAAATTGATGAAAGAAAGTCAAGATTGGTGGCCAGCTGATTGGGGAACATACGCTGGTTTAATGGTAAGGCTTGCTTGGCATTCTGCTGGAACCTACAGAACTGCTGATGGACGTGGTGGTGGTGGGACTGGTGATCATCGATTTGCCCCTTTAAACTCTTGGCCTGATAATACTAACTTAGATAAAGCCAGAAGACTTTTATGGCCCATTAAAAAAAAATATGGAAACAAGATTAGTTGGGCTGATCTGATGATCTTAGCTGGTAACATTGGTTATGAGTCAACTGGATTTAAAACTTTTGGTTTTTCTTATGGGCGAGAAGATATTTGGCATCCGAACAAAGATATTTATTGGGGACCTGAGACAGAAGCTTTAGCAACTAACAGACACTCTGACAAAGAGGATGCTTCCTCTTTAGAGAGTCCGCTAGCTGCAAACCATATGGCCTTAATTTATGTTAACCCAGAGGGATTTGAAGGTAATCCAGATCCTTTAAAAACTGCTCAGCATATTAGAGAAACATTTGCAAGAATGGCTATGAATGATGAGGAAACAGTTGCTCTTACTGCGGGTGGTCACACAATTGGTAAAAGCCACGGCAATGGCAATGGAGATAATCTTGAAGCTGAACCTGAAGGTGCTCCAATTAAAGAACAAGGTCTTGGTTGGGTGAATAATACCTCTCGAGGAGTGGGTAGAGATACCGTAACCTCTGGTATTGAAGGTGCGTGGACAACTGAGCCAACAAAATTTGATAACGGATATTTTGATATGCTTTTTAAATATGAGTGGGAGCTAAAGAAAAGCCCTGCAGGAGCATGGCAGTATGAGCCTATTAATATTAAAGAAGAGGATAAGCCTGTGGATGTTGAAGATCCCTCAATTAGATATAACCCGATTATGACGGATGCTGATATGGCAATGATCAAAGATCCTATTTATTTAGAAATATCTAAAAAGTTTCGTGAAGATCATGAATATTTTTGTGATGCGTTTGCCAGAGCTTGGTTCAAACTAACTCATAGAGATATGGGTCCAAGATCAAGATACATAGGTCATGATCTTCCAAATGAAGATTTAATTTGGCAAGATCCAGTTCCCTCTGGAACTGCTAGCTATGATATAGAAAGCTTAAAAGAAAAGATCAAAAATAGTGATTTAACTGTTCAAGAGCTAGTCTCGACTGCGTGGGATAGTGCAAGGACATACAGAGGATCTGACTTAAGAGGTGGAGCAAATGGAGCAAGAATTAGATTTTCTCCTCAAAAAGACTGGAAGGGTAATGAACCTCAAAGATTATCAAAAGTATTAGGTGTGCTAGAACCTTTGGCAAAAGAAGCTGGAGCAAGTATTGCTGACACCCTTGTATTAGCTGGAAATGTTGGTCTTGAAAAAGCTATTGAATCTGCTGGATTTAACGTACCTGTTCCTTTTAGCCCAGGAAGAGGAGATGCTTCTGATGATATGACTGACTCTGAGTCTTTCTCACAGCTGGAACCGATACATGACGGATTCAGGAATTGGCAAAAAGATAACTACGAAGTAAGAGGGGAAGAGTTGTTACTTGATCGAGCTCATTTACTGGGTCTAACTGCAGTTGAAATGACTGTGCTAGTTGGAGGAATGAGAGCTATGGGAGCTAACTATGGTGAGAATAAACATGGTGTTTTTACTAATCAGGTAGGAGCCTTAACGACTGACTTTTTTGTTAACCTAGTTGATATGGGCAATAAATGGAAAGCCTCAAATGGGCACTATGAAGTAATCGATCGCAAAACAAATGATGTTAAATGGACAGCAACCTCAACAGATCTTGTATTTGGATCAAATTCTATCCTTAGATCTTATGCGGAGGTTTATGCACAAGATGACAACAAAGAAAAATTTGTTATCGATTTTGTAAAAGCTTGGAACAAGGTGATGAATGCCGATAGATTTGAATTGAACAATAATTAATTAATGTTCAATTATGGTAATATCCAGCTCAAGGTTTGTGGTATTACAGATCAAAAATCGTTAGAGGTAATACAAAAGTATTCAGTCAGAACAGTGGGCCTTGTAAGTAATTACTTATATGGCCCCAATACACTATCTACTGAAGAAATTCATAACCTTACAATTGCTTCCTACAATTTAAAATTAAATCCAATTCTATTGATTGGCAATATTCATATGCCAAAAATAATCGACATTATAAAACAAGTAGAGATAAAGGAAGTATGTGTATCTAATCAATACAAGATTGAGGATATCGAATTACTAAATAATTCAACAAATTCAAAAATATCAATTTCAATAAATTACGAAAATTTTGATTATAATTTTTTTGAGCAAATCAAAAATAATGTTAGTAGTTTTTATTATGATCTTAATATTTACAGAAAAGATGTAATTGAGAAAAAAATCTCTAATGGAGTGTGAGAGTCAAATTAATCAACTTAAGAGTTTTGCAAAGCCTTTATATCTTGGTGGAGGTATTAATATTAGTAATGTCAAAGAGGCAATTAAAACTATATCTCCACACGGTATTGATATATCGACAGGGTTAAAAAAATCAAACAGCGTAGATGAAGAAAAGCTTAAAAAAATTCTTGATAATCTTGGGTTTGACGAGATTTCTTAACGATAAACCTCTCCTCTAAATTATTTAAAAGGCTTTTATAAGAGTAATGGGTTTTTAAATCTATGAAATCTGGGTTTAAATCTAGGATAGGTTGTATTACAAAATCTCTTAAATGAGAGGATGTATGAGGAATAGTTATTAGGTGGTTTTTGATTTTCAAGTTTTCAAATTGAATAAGATCGAGATCTATTTTTCTTGGCCCATTAGTTACAATTTTATTTTTTTTAATTTGTTTTTCCACAAAACACATTTTTATAAATAATTCGTTGAAGTATAGATTTGTAGTAAATAAAAAGGCAGCATTGTGAAAATATTTTTGGTTAGTTATCCCAAAAGGTTTCGTAAAATAGACTCTGCTAACCTTTTCGACATGTCCGAATTTATTCATTAGCTTTAATGCTAAATTAAAATTACTTTTCCAGTTGCCAATATTTGATCCAATAGCGATATATGATTTATATCGATACGCTGACTTTTTTTGCATTATATTTTTTGGCAATCTCAATTTTATTTATTTCCAACTTTTCTATTTTAATTGGAAATTGATTGTCCAATTGTTTTTTTAATTCTGTAATTAATTTTTCCAGTGTTTTGTATTGAGATGCTGAAACAAATGTTACTATTTCTTTTTTAATATCAGAATAACTTGTAACATTTTCAATATTGTCAAGATCTTGATTGTGATCAAGATCTAATTGGCATTTAATACTAATTAATATTGTTTGTGGTTTTAACCTTTCTTCATCAAACACTCCAATGATTGTGTCGACCTTTAAGTCCTCTATCTCTATAAAAAAATTCATTTATTCAAAGCTTTCAAAACTTTTATCATTTGATTTGTCTCTTGGACATCATGAATTCGAAACGTATTGACATTTTGTTGTAAGGCATGAGTAATAGAAGCTAAAGATCCTCCTATTCTTTGATCGGCGTTTGAAGGATCAATGAAGTTTATCCAACTTTTTCGTGATGAACCTAAAAGTATTTGTAGATTTTTGTGACTATATTTTGATAGGGATCGCATTAATTGTAAGTTTTGGTTTAATGTTTTGCCAAAACCTATTCCTGGATCAAACCATACTTTTTTAAGATTAAATTTCATTTTTTTTAGTATTTTCAGTCTTTTTTCAATAAATTTATCAAACTCTTTTACCATATTAGCTCTTGGATTTAGTTTTTTTTGCATCTCTTTTGGTGTTCCTCTTTTGTGCATTAAGAATAATCCAGCATTGTACTTTTTTGTAAGTTTGAACAACTCCTCTGAACCACCATTTATATCATTAATAATATGCACTCCTTTTTTAAGGGCATATTCTTGAGTCTCAGGTTTATAAGAGTCTAATGAAACAAGATATTTCTTATAATTTAAATACGGTAGAATTTTTGAAAGCCTAAGTATTTCTTCTTTGTATGTAATTGGTTCGCTATTTGGTCTAGTGCTCTCTGCTCCAATATCTATAATTTGTGCTCCATCTTTAACCATTGAGTTAATATGATTAAGTGCAGAAGTACGAGAAAAGGTTTTGCCCCCATCACTAAAGGAATCAGGGGTAAAATTACAAATACCCACTAATAATGGTTTTTTTAGATTAAATAAATTTTTATTGAATTTCATAGTAATTATTTTTTATCATAGTTTCATAGTCTTTTTTTAATTTTTGAAAATATGTCGTAGATTTTCTTTTCCAAAAAATACTTTGAATACTTTTTATAGACGTAATACCTCTTCCAGAACCTATTGATAATATTTCACTATATTGGTTAAGCTCTTTTTCAAAAATTGTTTTTTTAATGAACTTAAATTTGGATATTTTCTCTACAAGTTTCAAAGTGTTACCATAATAGTATCCTATTTTTGGAATATATACTTTTCCTTCTTTAATAAAAATTAAATTTGTTACTGCACCCTCTGTAATTTCACCATCTCTTGATAGTATAATTTCATTTTCAGAGTAATTTATCTCACTCATAAATTTTAATATTTTTTTGTAATATAAATTTTTATTTCTAAAGTCTTTTCTTTTATATTTTTTTATAAATCCAATTACACTGCTCTTTGTCGTTGTTCTTTTTCTAAGTGACATTGATAAAGTTGTTCCATTAGTAGCAATTCTTAGCAAATGGTTAAAAATCTTAATTTGCTTAATATCTTCTCCAATTAATTCTCTGATCATTTTTGGATTTAGTTTGGCATCAAATTTATAATCACGGCATGTATTATTAAAAGTACTTAAATAGAGGTTTAAGCCTATAAATCTTGGTGTTTTTCCTATGATAGGTATAGACGTAAAAACACCCTTCTGACCCCAAAGTGGTTTGAATTTAGAGGATAAATAAGAGTTATTTTTTAAATTGAATGATTTTTCGAATAAATTGTTTGCCATTTGGAGTTAAAAATGAGTCCGGGTGAAATTGTAAACCACAAATGTCATATTTATGGCTTTCCAAACACATTGCTACATTAGTTTCCTCACATCTCATTGTAATATGCATTGAAGAAGAATTAAATGGCTCTTTTAGTTTCAAAGAATGGTATCTCCCTACTTGATATAAAGCATTATTAGGAAATCTTAAACTTTGAGAATTTGTTCGTATATACGTTTGATAACCATGAAATATTTTTTCCTGTTTAGAAATAGTTCCCCCTTCTCCGTTAGCAATAAGTTGAAATCCAAGGCAGATACCAATAATTTTCTTCTTCGATTTATAATTATTATAAATATCCAATGATATTGGATAATCTAAGGGCTTTCCAGGCCCTGGAGAAAAAATTATTACATCTGACTTTTTTACAGAATTTTCTTTTACATCATAAAAATTTTTAACTTCAAGGTTGCCAAAACCAGATAGCAAATGCGCAAGATTATAAGTAAAGGAGTCTTCATGATCTATAAGTAATAAATTCATTTTAATAAATCCAATAGTGATTTAGCTTTTAAATAATTTTCATGATACTCATTTTTAGCAGTGCTATCTAAGATTACTCCACTAGCTGCGAAGACTTCGTTATTTTTTTTAAAATTTAAAATAGACCTTATTATGATATTAAAGCTCATATCTTGTTTAGAGCGAAAGTAACCAAAAGAGCCAGTATAAATTCTCCTAGGCTCTTTTTCTTCTTTATTCAGTAATTTTAAGGTATTAATTTTGGGACAGCCGATAACTGAACCTCCAGGCATCATTGCCTTAATTATTGCTGATAGTCTTACATTATCAAGAAGGGTTCCAGAAATCTCAGAGACATTATGATAAATATATTGGTATTTTTGTACAAATTTTAAATTTTGTATTTTGACAGAATTTGGTTTTGTAATACGACTTAGGTCATTTCTCTCTAAATCAACAATCATATTGTGCTCTTTATCCTCTTTTTGATTATTTTCAAAAAAACGCCTCGCCTCTTTTGTTGATTTAATTTTATCCCTACTCACAGTTCCTGCTATTGGTGATGTGACTATTTTCTTTCCTCTTACTTTAAATAAGTTTTCAGGAGAGCAGCTAATTATATTAAAATCTTTTGTTCTTACACAAAAAGACTCAGGGCTTAGATTTTTTTTCATCAAGTCAAAAAATAAATTAACTATATCTAGGTCTTTTTTATTTGAATATTTTTGAGCAATTTTAATTTGATAGGTTTCACCTGCCCTTATATTTTTTTTAAATTTATTGAAGATTTTTTCATAGACTTGAACATTTGGACTTACAGTCACTTTGTAATGATTTAAATTATTATTTTTTTTTAAGACTTTCAGATCTTTCAATAATTCAGTTTTAGATTTTGTTAGGATTTTAATTTTTTTATCTAAAATAATTTTAGTTTGAGGTCGAAAAAAAACACCCTCTGGAAAAGATGAACTATCTTTATTTACTTTTAAATTAATATTTTTACAGAGTAATTCGTATCCAAAGAAACCAATGTAACAATCGTATGGCTTATTTGATTTAAAGCGCTCTAATTTATTTAAAAATTTTTGTAAGTTGCCTAAATTTAAATCAACTTTTTCAACAAAATCTGTAAATATTTCAAAATTATTATTATCTGAGTTTCTGTAAATTACTAAGTCTTTATCAGAATTAAGTAAAATATTTAGTATTTCAGAATTGTCCATGAACGAATTCTATTTATATAGACTATTTATTCAACAAATGCGATTGCTACAATTTTACTTTGAACACACATTATAAAAGCACCCTAACCTTTGGGGTGCTGCGGATCTATTTGAAGCGACCAACCTATTTAACCGTCAAAATTTATTTTATTTAAGATATCTAAAACGGCTTTTCTATTTGAGGCGATTTCTTGTAAATCTATAGAGTCAAATTTTGCATTATTTGCTAGTGCTTGTACTCTTTCCGAAGCTTTGACATTGACGTTTACCGGAAACTCATTGTTATCATTTGCATATATTTTTTGAGCTTCCTCATTCAATAAAAATTCTAAAAAGTCTATAGAGGCGTCATAATTTTTATTGTTGATAATAGCGATTCCTGAAATGTTTACATGACTGCCATAACTGTCTTGATTTGGAAAAATTGGGGACACTTTTTCAAGCCAGATAATTTGATTAGGATCATCCATCATTTTAAAATAATAGTAATGATTACCAATACTGACATCACAAACACCAGCATAAATTGCTTTTACTTGATCCCTGTCATTTCCTTGCGGTTTTCTTGAGAGATTAGCTTTCAATTTAACAATATAATCTTCGAACCATTCCACTCCATGATGGGCAATTAAAGCTGAAAATAATGAGATATTGTAAGGATGATAACCAGATCTAGTACAAACTCTGTCTTTGTATTTTGGGAGAATAAGATCTTCATAAGAAATTTTTTCTAATTGAAGATCATTGTGAGCATAGATTACTCTTGCTCGCATTGTTAAGCTTGTCCAATCATTAGTTTGTAGATTTGAAGGTACATTCTTTTGTAAAGGTATTTCTACATTTGCACCCGCCTCTGTTATATCGATTAATCTTGCTATATCAGAAGATAAAAAAATATCTGCAACCGGTCTGTCTTTTTCAAGAATTGTTTTTTGAACTAATCCTTTTTTTGAAAAAATCCATTCTATTTTATTTCCAGTTTGTTCTTCGTATTGGTTAATTAAGGGCTCGATTAAAAAGGGCTGTCTTTCAGAATAGACTTTTATGGTTTCTGATGCATAAGCTTTTGTGAGAGCAATGTACATTGATGACAGACTTATGAGTATAGAAACAGTTAAAAGTATTATTGATTTATTTTTCACAGAACTCTTTATAAAGGAGACAGTAATTATTGAAATGAATAAATTTTTAATAGCTTAATAACAACTATTGTGGTGATTTTTTGTAGTATATTTCAGATTTATTTTTGTTAATTTTTTTAAATAGGAATACTTTTATGAAATACCTTTTTAAAAATTTAAAAGACTCGATGAATGGAGTTTGGTAAAGCTCTTTTAAAGTATGTTTTTTTTGGTCATCTTTGGTGCCTAAACCTAGTGTGAGGTTATCAGTATCTTCAGAATGGTGTAAGGATCCAAATATCCAATCCCAAATAGCAAGTGCTGCACCATAGTTTTTATTGTAGTGCTCTTTTGCTATTGAATGATGCAAGTGATGCTGTGCGGGTGAAATAAGAACGTACTCTAACCATTTCCAGTAACGAATACCAATATGAGAATGTCTTAGATTAGATCCAAAGACATTGAAAAAAAACACAAATAAATTTGCACCAAGTATGGTGTATAAGTCAACACCACCACCAAATAAATAAACAAAAGTTGATATTGTTACGCCCTGAGCAAAAGCTGACCTTAGTGTAAATACTAAACCCTCCAGAGGATGGGTTCTAAAAACAGTCATAGGAGTAAGGTTTGTTGCTGAATGATGAACTTTATGTAATGCCCATAAAAATGGCCAATTATGCATCCATCGATGAACAATATATTTCGAAAAATCATCTACTATAAAGTGAGTTAGAGTGAATAAACTGACAATTAAATATTTAGGAGAGGAGGCAAACAGGCCCATTTCTATAAAATTTATTTCAAAAAAGAAAAAATATAACGCAGTTGCTATTGTTATCTGAGTAAGGAGATGTGGAGAAATTAATAACATTATAATCTGATTGATGAAAAATACTTTATAGTCACTTGTTGCTGATTTTGAGAAAAAGACTTTTGGATTGAAGATAAATTTAATTGACTCTTTCAGTGATTTCTTTTTATGGAAAATGAGCCAAGCTACTGCAATTAAAATAGATAAAAATAAGTAAAGAATAAATACTCTTTTTTTTGGATTAGTAAATTGATCTATTGTATTTTGAAATATATCAAAAAAAAATTCCATGAATTATATTAATATCATAACATGGCCTTCCGAAGAAGGCCATGCAATCGTCTCTTTATGTGTCAGTGTAGGAGAAGAGACAAACTTTTATTTAGTCGTTTTCTGCAGACTCAGATGTACCAATTTTAGATGCAAGATCTGCCATATCTGAGAGCATGTCGTTACCTCTTGCTTCTACACCAAATTGATCAATCATAAGTTTTTGTATTTTTAACATATGAAGTTTTGCATCATTCATGGAATAAACTTTATCCATTACGTAATTGCCATTTACATCAATGCCTACAATTTGAGTTTCATCTAAAAGCATTGGGCCAAAACCAACCATTCGATTAAGCTTTGCTCCTGTTTCTCCAATATTGTTTTTTCCAACTTGAAGAGCCATTGAGAAGCCTTTTAATTCTCCCCAATACTTCATGTACTTATCAAATTCTTTAGCTAAATCAGCATTGCTTACATCCTCAAGAGCAACAAGTGACTTATAAGTTGATCCAGCGTATTTAAATACAGACTCTGCAATAACTTTTTCCCAATTAGAGGAAATATCGTCTACATATGCCATTAGTCTTGCTCTTGACATATCAGAGAGTTTTTCTCCGTTTGCTGATGTAATTAATTTTCTACCATCAAGGAAAGCTCTAGTAATATCTTCTAAATAAGTTGTTTTACCACCTTTATCAAAACTAGAGGCATAATACGCATGAGCAAAAACATACTCCGATTTAAGATCAACAACACCATCTCCGTTAAAATCTGCAGATGCTAAATCTTTTTTCTTTGCTACATTGTAGTTTTGTTCAGCAGATAACAACAAAGAATGTGCTGCAGCACCCCAATATCCAAATGCCTCATCCCAACTATGCTCTTTACCTGTGTAGCAAGCTCCATCTTTGTATGGCTTATCATTAGGCTTTGTGTCTGCCTCCATTTTTTCATCAAGATAATTGTCAACAGCTTGGTTGTAGAACACTGCCCCCATAATAAACTTTGAGAGAAGCTGCTGGTAATTTAATCCAACTGAGACATCTTTTGGATTGCTCTCAGCTTTACTCATCCAAAAATCAATTACTTCTGGTCCTGTCATGTTGTTGGGCCAAGATGTAATAGTTCCTTTATAAGTTTTACCTGAAAGATTCTTACCAGAAGAAATATCATTTAATAATGTTTGTTTAATAGGAAAACCGTCCTTAGAAGCCGGCGCCCAAATTTGTTTATTCTTATCTGAGCCACTATAGTAAGAATTCATTTCAGAATAATCACCTTTTGTGGAAAGATGTTTAAGACTATCGTGTTGTACGTGTCTTGCTATCTGGCCGCTGTAAGAAACAGTATTTGTGCAATCACCAGAGTAACCTTTTAGAGTTACTGGGAATGGGCCATATACATCTTCACTATGTGCTCCAGCATTGGCAAGACCAGTCAAGCCAAAGCTAAGACATGTTATGGATGCCAAAAGTTTTGTTTTCAATTTAGATTTTTTCATAGTGTTTGAGAAAATATTGAAAAAAAAATTAAAAAAAATAGAAAAAAAATAAGATATTGCTGCGTCTAAATAAGCAATGTTTACTGAAACATATTACAAATAATGAATTACTTCTTTTTTTTGAGATTTATTACCAAAGAATATTCCTCAAGCAATGATAGGCAAGCTGGTATCGGCAAGTCTTTGTGAAGCTCTATGCAATCGTCGTAATCGTATATTTTATTCTCTTCTTGATGATAAACATGAATATGATTAGTTGTGTTAGTATCGTAGAATGATTGTTTATCAACAACAATTTGCTTTAAATATCCTTTATCAACTAAAGTATTCAGATTTTCATATAGTGTTGTTAAAGAAAAAATAACTTCTGTTATCTTTCAAAGTTTCATTCATTTGATTAATTGAAAAGTGTTTGTCTTTCCCATCAAAAATTGATTTTAGGAGAACCACTCTTTGTTTAGTTTGTCTCCATCCGCACTTCTCTAGAACAACATCAATCTCTTTTTTACTAGCTTCTGATAAATTCATTGTCCTAAAATAGGCTAAAAATGGTTATTATTCAATAGCATCTGGCATATTATATTAAGACAAAACAGCACTAGCTAGAATGTAATATATTCCATTAAACGATGAGTTAATAGGTAAATCAGGTTTTATTTAAGTTAGCTGATAAACTAGGCAAATTCTCATTAACCTTTTTTTGAGAATTTAATTGATACATAACGTTCACTCTTTCAATAAATGATATGGGATAATACTTCTCTTCGACGATTCTTTTTATTTTGTGATTACAAACCTTGTTTTTAGTTTTTCTCATAAGGCATATAAAATGCCTATATGAGAAAATTGTAAATTAGTTTTTTTTTTGACTTTAAGTTTCTTAGATTATTGAAATTATCTGAAACTTATTTCAAAATTCCTTAGTGACACTCTTTAATAGAATTTGCAATTCCATTAATTAGTTCAACATACATTGTAGGTCCTGCATCTATGAAAGCTCCTAAAGGATCCATAACACCAGTAGAGATATTCATATCGTTGCCGAGTGTCTCAATTATCTTAGGATTATATTGAGGCTCAGAGAAGATACACTTAATACCCTTGTCACTAATTAAATCTTGTATATCAGCTATTTGTTTAGCACCAGGTAGGACGTCAGGATTTAAAGTTAACGCTCCTGCAGATTTCACACCAAATCTTGTTTCAAAATATTGGTAGGCATCATGGAATACAATGTAACTAATGTCTTTAGATAATTCTGTTTCAACATTATTAATCAGATTATCTAGTTCCAAAGTAGCTCCTGCTGCATTTACTGAATATTGCCTTTGACCCTCTGGATCAATTTTTATTAATTCATCACGGATAATTTTAACCATCTCTTTAGCGTTCTCTGGGTCCAACCATATGTGAGCATCAAACTCTCCGTGATTGTGACCGTCGTGATGTCCTGCATGATCGTCATGTTCGTCGTCATGGCCATCATGATCATCGTGATCGTCATGATCATCATCTTTGTGACCATCGTGATCGTCATGATCATCGTGTCCTTCATGTTCGTCGTCATGGCCATCATGATCATCGTGATCGTCATGATCATCATCTTTGTGACCATCGTGATCGTCATGATCATCGTGTCCTTCATGTTCGTCGTCATGGCCATCATGATCATCGTGATCGTCATGATCATCATCTTTGTGACCATCGTGATCGTCATGATCATCGTGTCCTTCATGTTCGTCGTCATGGCCATCATGATCATCGTGATCGTCATGATCATCGTGATCATCGTGATCGTCATGATCATCAAAAATGTTTTCTTCTCTAAATTTTAGTTTTTCAATGGACTCGGAGTCCATAAATGCAATTTTTTTTGTGTCTTTTGCTAGAGAGTTTAAAGGTTTTTCCATAAATGCCTCCAAATCCTCTCCAATCCAAAAAACAATATCTGCCTCTTCAATCATTTTTGCATGTGATGGTTTAAAGACAAAAGTGTGAGGATTATTTGTGCCCTCAATAATTAATTGTGGTTCTCCTCTTGTTTCCATAATTCTAGATATTAATGAATGTAATGGCTTTATTGTGGTTACTACTTTGATGTCTGTGCTTACGTCTGCGTGAACAGAAAAACTACTAAATAAAATAGAAAGTCCAAAAATAATTGATTTTTGAAAGAAATTCATGTCTATTACCTACCTCTAAGTGTTATATTATTACATACGTAATATTATAACCATAAAAATATGTCAATATTAAAAAATGAATAATTATTTAGTTGAATTAAATAACTGTGGAGTTTTAAGAAACCATAAATGGTTAGTTAGAGGTGTCTCATTAAAAGTTTCCCAAGGAGAAATTGTAACATTGATTGGACCCAACGGATCTGGCAAATCTACAACTGCAAAAATGTCATTGGATATTTTAAAACCTGACGAAGGCACAAATAATATCAAAAAAGGAATGCGAATTTCATATGTGCCACAAAAAATTTCAATTGATTGGTCTCTCCCATTAAGGGCAATAGATTTTGTTAATTTAGTAAAAAAAACATAAGACCAGTGAGATTAATGATGCCCTCAGTATCACTGGAATCAAACATCTTATTTATGAAGATGTTAGAAATTTGTCTGGAGGAGAATTTCAAAGATTACTCATGGCTCGCGCAATAGCTAAAGAACCTCATTTTCTGGTTTTAGATGAACCTGTTCAAGGTGTCGACTATCCTGGAGAAATTGCTTTATATAAGACAATCCAAGAAATTGTAAAAAAAATAAACTGCGGAATATTACTTATTTCACATAACTTACATGTGGTGATGTCACAAACTGATTACGTTATTTGTCTTAATGGGCATGTTTGTTGTTCTGGAGCTCCCAACACTGTCATAAAGGAGCCAGAATATATTAAATTATTTGGAAAGAATATTGATCCCACCTTAGCTTTTTATCAACATGACCACGATCACGAACACTTACCTGATGGGAGCATAGATGACTCGAAGAAAGACTAATAATGTTTGATGATTTTATTGTTAGAGCTTTTGCAGCAGGAATTGGTTTAGCATTTATTACAGGTCCACTGGGATGCTTTATAGTTTGGAGAAGGCTATCTTATTTTGGTGATACCATTGCTCACTCTGCCTTATTAGGAGTTGTTATTGCTTATGCTTTGGATTTTAACTTAATCATAGCCGTATTTGTTGTTTCTTGCTTACTTGCCCTGTCTTTACTTTTTTTACAAAGGAGAACCAATCTTCCAGATGATGCTTTATTGGGTCTGTTAGCTCACTCTGTGCTAGCGATAGGATTAGTTCTTTTAGGTATACTTTCATTCATAAGAATTGATCTTATGGGTTTGCTTTTTGGAGATATTCTCTCTGTCAATGTCACCGACTTATTATTTGTCTGGATTGGAGGAGGTATCGTTTTAATAGTATTGATATTAATTTGGAGACCTCTTTTTGCTGGAACAGTTAACTTAGAATTAGCCAAAGCAGAAGGATTAAATCCAGATTTAGCTAATGCAATCTTTACTTTGCTAATAGCTAGTGTCATTGCAATATCTATAAAAATTGTTGGGATATTATTAATCACTGGTCTTCTAATCATCCCTGCATCTGCATCAAGAAACTTGTCCTCCACACCAATTCAAATGGCAATCATATCCTCTATTATAGGTGTCGCTTCAGTAGTTCTTGGTATTCAAACCTCGATGATTTGGAACACCCCTACTGGTCCTACTATTTTAACAATCACTTTGGGTGTCTTTATATTAACTCTATTGCCACTGAAAAAATTGCTAATCTCGAAAAAAAAAATAGAATTGTCAGATAAAAGATGAGTTCAACACATACACACTCTAAAAAAAAGTCAAAGTTTAACCAAAAATCAAAGAATTGTTCTTGATCTCTTACAAAACAGCGGAGAGCCTTTAAAGGCATACTTTATATTAGATAGTCTTAAGAAAGAGGGCTTAAATTCACCTCTTCAAGTTTACAGAGCTTTAGATAAACTGGTTGAATTAGGAAAAATTCACAAAATTGAGAGTATTAACTCCTTTATAATATGTAATAACTCTAATTGTGCGAGTAACACCGCTTTTACCATTTGCGAGAGATGTGGAAAGGTAAAAGAGATTAAAAATAAATATTTAACGGATGGTGTCAGCGATCTGGTTAAGGATAATCAATTAGAAATTACAAGATATAACCTTGAATTTTATGTTTTGTGTAAGTCTTGCAAAATAAATTAATCAAACACTAATCTCCAAATAAATCCCTATTTTATTGCATTTTTGACTATTGACATAAATAAAGACCTATATATATTGACCGACTTATTATGTACGCAGTTCTTAAATCAGTTGGTAAGCAATTCAAAGTATCTCCTGGAGATGTTTTAAAGATTGATAAAATAGAGGGCAACGTTGGTGATACCATATCTTTTAAAGATATTGTGGCAGTTGGAAATGGCGATAAGTTTGAACTTGGATCTCCAGCTGTAAAAGGTGCGGAAGTATCAGCAAAATTATTGTACCAAACTAGAGACGATAAGATCAGAGTTTTTAGAAAGAATAGAAGAAAACACTTTCAAAGAACTAAAGGTCATCGTCAATATATCTCTATATTAAAGGTCATGGCAATCAAGTCCGCCATAGGAGAAGAAAGCTTTAAAGAACCAGTTAAGAAAGCTGTGCCAAAAGCAGAAACTCCAAAAAAAGTTGAAAAAAAGGCAGAAGCTCCAAAAAAAACTGAAGTAAAAGCTACAGAAACAAAAAAAGTTGAAGCTAAAGCTGAAAAACCTAAAAAGGTTGAGGCTACAGAAAAAAAGACTGTGAAAAAAGATACAACTGAGGTAAAAAAGTAAAACTATGGCAACAAAAAAAGCAGGTGGAAGTTCCAAAAACGGAAGAGACTCGGCTGGTAGAAGGCTTGGAGTTAAAAAGTTTGGTGGAGAGCACGTAATTCCTGGAAATATTATTGTTCGTCAGCGTGGTACTAAATTTTACCCGGGCGATAATGTAGGGATTGGAAAAGACCACACTCTTTTCTCCTTAGTCGAAGGCAAAGTTCTGTTCAAAAAATCACGTAACAGACAGTTTGTTTGCGTTAACTAATCCCACTAAAAAAAACTTCAAATTAAACTGTTATGGCATTTATTGATAAAGCAAAAATATATATTAAATCAGGAAATGGTGGCCATGGGGCTCTAAGTTTTCGTCGAGAAAAATTTGTAGAGTATGGAGGACCTAATGGTGGTAACGGTGGTAAAGGTGGAGATGTAATTTTTCGAGGAAACAAAGGGATTAACACCTTACAACGATATCGTTTTAACCAGCATCATAATGCTCAAAATGGTACGGGTGGCGCTGGTCAATTAAAAACAGGTGCAAGTGGAAAAGATCTCATCTTAGATGTTCCTTGTGGCACAGAAATTTATACTGAAGATATGAGTATTAAAATTCATGAAATTTTAAAAGACGATGAAACTTATCATTTCTTAAGAGGTGGCCAGGGTGGAAAAGGTAACGCTCACTTCAAAAGCTCTACTAATAGAGCACCTCGTAAATTTCAACAAGGAGAAAAAGGACAAGAGTCCACTATTCGATTAAAGCTAAAAATATTAGCTGATGTAGGTTTAGTAGGTATGCCAAATGCTGGTAAATCTTCCATTTTAAATTTTGTGACAAATGCAAAATCAAAAGTTGCTGATTACGCGTTTACCACTCTTCATCCACATATCGGGATGGTTCAAAAAGAAGATTTGGAATTTGTATTAGCTGATATTCCGGGGCTAATAGAACATGCAAGTGATGGAAAAGGTCTTGGTCATGATTTTTTATCTCATGTGGAAAGATGTAAAATCTTAATTCATGTAGTAGATATCACTGAAGATAAACCTTTTCATAATTATAAAATCATTCGTCAAGAGCTTTTAAATTATGGTGCTAAAATAGAACAAAAAAAAGAGATTATTGCACTAAACAAGATAGAAATTGCTGATAAGCAAAGGGTTGCAGAAATTCAAAAGGAATTTGAGTCATCTTTAAAGCAAGAGGTAAAACTAATCTCTGCTGCTACGGGATATCAACTCGATCAATTAACAAATTTATGTTTAGAATACTTACAAGATGAATAAAAAATTCACAGAATTAGCCAAAAAATCAAAAGTTATTGTCATCAAAGTTGGCTCTAATATTTTAGTTAATGAAAAGCATGTGCTGAGAAAAAAATGGCTCACCTCCTTAATTGAGGATGTTCAGAAACTCCAAAAAAAAGGATCTAAAATTATTATCGTCTCCTCTGGTGCCATCGCTCTGGGAAGAAATATTCTCTCCAAAAAAAAATTAACTAATTTACATGAAAAGCAAGCTGCTGCATCTATAGGTCAAATACAACTCTCTCAACAATGGCAAAAAGCTTTTGCTAAATTCAATATTCAAAGTTCACAGATATTAATCACAGCTGAAGATTTAAATGAAAGAAGAAAATATCTCAACATACGAAATACAATTTACTCTTTAATGGATTTAAATGTTGTTCCAATTATTAATGAGAACGACACTACCTCAACAGAAGAAATTCGATTTGGTGACAATGATAAACTTTCAGCAATGATTGCGAATGCACTATCTGCTGAATTATTAATTTTATTATCTGATGTGAATGGGCTTTATACAGCCAATCCAAAAAAATCAACAGATGCTAAGTTAATTACATCTGTTGAAGAAGTTGATCAAGAAATAGAAAAATATATAGATAAAGATTTGAGTGAATTTGGTTCTGGTGGAATGTTAGCAAAAGTAAATGCTGCTAAGCTTTGTATTCAGTCTGGATCCACAATGATAATATCAAATGGACTAGTCAATAATCCACTAGGTAACATTCATCCAACATCTTCAACATGGTTTCATCCTTCTAAAAATATTCTCACAAGTCGGCAGCAATGGATTTGGAATAGACCAATTCAAAAAGCAATTGTTCATATTGATGAAGGCGCCTCAAAAGCACTGAAGAAGAATTCAAGTCTATTAGCAATCGGTGTGAAGTCTATTGATGGAAAGTTTTATCGTGGCGATACTGTTTCGATTCATTACAATAAAAAAGAATTAGCCAGAGGTATGATTAATTACGATTTTAAGGAAATGGATAAGATTAAAGGTAGAAAATCAAAAGAATTCAGCAAAATTCTTGGTTTTGTTCGTGAAGATGAGATTGTCCATAAAGATAACTTGGTGAATTCAAGATGAGTGATTATTTCAAAGAAATTTTAAATCACTCAAAAAAAGCTTCGAGTGCTATGTCTAAACTCTCTGCTGAGGATAGAAGTAGAATCTTAATGAATATTAGTGGGTTCCTTTTATCTAAAAAGGATGGGATTTTAGAGGCTAATCGAATTGACATCAATAGAGCTAAGTCAAATAATATTTCTGCACCAATGATCAATAGACTAGTGCTGACTTCCGAAAAAATAGATCAGCTATCACGTGATGTAGAGAAAATAGCTCAAATGGAAGATCCCCTCAATCAAACTTTGGAAAATTGGACCAATCCCTCAAATGGATTACAGTTTACAAAAGTCTCTGTTGCTATTGGTGTGATTGGAATTATTTATGAGTCTCGACCTAATGTCACAATAGACGCCGCATGTCTTTGTCTTAGATCTGGAAATGTTTCTATTCTAAGAGGGGGTTCTGAATGTATTGAAACTAATAAAAAACTTTATGAATGTATTCAAGAAGCTCTGAAAGATTTGCAATTTGATCCTTACCTTGTCTGTTTCATTCAGAACACGGATCGCAGTTTTGTTGAGGAACTATTAAAAGCCGAGGGAGACATTGATGTCATCATTCCTCGAGGAGGAAAATCTTTAATCGAAACAATCTCTCAGAATTCTCGTGTTCCGACAATTAAACATTTAGAAGGTCTATGCCATACTTTTTGGGATATCGGATATGACAAAGAGAAAGCTGCTGAAGTAGTTGCAAATGCCAAACTGAGAAGGCCTGAGATTTGTGGAGCAACAGAAACTTTACTCATACATTCTGGTAATTCATCAGAGAACATTTCTCATGTCTTGGATAACTTAAGGTCGCAAGGATGTGAAATCATAGGATGTGCTCGACTCAAAGAGATGTACTCAATTGACCGTGCTGCTACAGAAGATGATTGGTCAACAGAATATTTAGATAAGAAAATAACTGTTAAAATAGTTGATAATGTTGAGGAATCTGTCGAACATATTAATAAATACTCTAGTGGTCATACAGAGAGTTGCTTGAGTGACAATCAAGAGTCCATCCAGTATTTTTTTCAAAATTGTAAAAGTGCCATTCTTATGAACAATGCCTCAACTCAATTTGCTGATGGGGGTGAATTTGGATTTGGAGCAGAGATTGGTATATCCACTGATAAACTCCATGTCCGAGGGCCTGTCGGTGCAAAGCATTTAACAACTTTTAAATATCAAGTAACAGGCAATCACACCACTCGGCCTTAATGGAATTTCGTCAAAATTTACAAGAATTAAAATCTCAGATTGATTATCTTGGCTCTTTAAAAAAAGAGGATATTACTCATATTATTAAATCGTCGATTTATGAAATAGAAAATTTAAAAATTTTTAATGAGGAGGAATTAAATGAAATCAATAAAGTGACTCTTACCAGTGAGCCCTTTAATAATCTTTTCTTTAAATATAATAAAGAACGTTTAGTTAGTAGAGGTGTCGTTTATCTAGAGGAAGAAAATGATCTTCACTTTATCATTTCGTTATTTTATTTTTTTAAACAAAGGGTGCCAATTTTGTTTCATACTAATTCAAAGTTACAATTACAGTCTATTGACATCTTATTCAAATTTCTTGAAGAAAATGGTGTCTCTAAAAAAATTTTGATGGGAATAAATGACTAAGAAGATTGGATTGTATGGCGGATTTTTTAATCCCTTTCACGAAGGCCATCTTCATGTAATAAAAAGTTCTATTTCAAATTTAAATCTTCAAAAACTGATAGTCCTTCCTACTTATCAAAACCCCCTTAAGTCAAATCAAAACACCAAACCAATAAAATCTCAATTATCGAATATTCGCTCTCAAATCAAAGAGCCTTTAGTCAAAGTATCAGATTTTGAACATCGCTATCAAATGAAATGCACGTACGATGTACTTCAAAAGATTAGTACGAAATGTAACCTGAACTCTTTTTATTTAATAATGGGACTTGATCAGCTTGGTCATTTTCATAACTGGAAAGAATATGAGTGGATATTAAAAAATATTAGTATTTGCGTTATTTATAGACCGAGATATGATGAATTCATTGAAAATTCAACAGTCCAAAAACAATTTCCCCATTTATTTATGCCTAATTTAGAAACATTTATCAATAATTCTACTCCCTGTTCACATATCCTTAACGTTTCAGGAGTAGAAATATCATCAAGTGAGCTACGAAATTCCTAATCACGATAAAGATATCTCAGTAAAAGCGATAGTCGATTGTCTTGAAGACAATAAGGCAGAAAATATCTCAGTTATTTCTCTTAAAGGTAAAGCAGAGTTTGCAGAATTTATGGTTGTTGCATCTGGACGGTCAAATAAGCATGTGGACTCAGTTTCAGATAAAGTTTACCGAGACCTTAAAAAACATAAACTTTATTGCAACAAACCTGAGGGAAAGCCCCTTTGCGACTGGACGGTCATTGATGCGGGCCACGTTTTAGTGCATATTTTTAGAAATGAAGTACGTGAAATCTATGATTTGGAAAAATTATGGTCCGAAGACTTTAATAGCATTAACACAGCTTCTTAAAAATTCACTTATGCAAAGAATTCTTCTTATCCTCATTTTAGTTTTTAATACAAATGTCAGTTTATCTGACACAAAAGAAACATATAAACAACTCAGTATTTTTAACGAGGTATATAATCGAGTAAAAAATCAATATGTTGAAGAAGTAACTGATAAAGAGTTAATAGAGAAGGCTTTGAATGGAATGCTTCAGGCCCTTGACCCTCATTCAAGCTTTATGAGTGAAGAGATTTATAAAGAGATGCAAATGGACACCTCAGGTGCCTTTGGAGGATTGGGTATAGAAATTACAACTGATAAAGGTTTTATAAAAGTAGTATCCCCAATTGACGACACACCCGCCTACAATGCTGGAATTTTAGCTGGAGATTATATTACGCACTTAGATGGTACATCGGTTGTTGATATGACTTTAAAAGAGGCAATCGACATTATGAAAGGCGAACCTGGAACAACTATAGTTTTGACAATTTTTAGATCTAGCGAGGAGCCATTCGATGTAAGCATTAAAAGAGATATCATTAAAGTTGCATCTGTGAAACATCGTCTTATTAATGATGTGGGATATATCAGAATAATTCAATTTAACGAACAAACAACAAGTGGATTAAAAAAAAGTATCAAAGAACTTGAAAAAAGTGATAACCCTCCGATTGGTTACGTTTTGGATTTAAGAAATAATCCTGGCGGACTATTGAACGAGTCTGTTTCTGTGACAGATATATTTCTTGATCAAGGAGAAATCGTTTCAATCAGAGGCAGGGAGAAAAAAGATGTTCAAGTTTACTCAGCTAAAAAAGGAGATCTTATTAATGGGAAACCTTTGATAATACTGATTAATGAAGGTTCTGCGTCAGCCTCTGAAATTGTTGCAGGTGCATTACAAGATCATGATAGAGCAGTTATAATGGGTATCAAATCATTTGGGAAAGGATCTGTTCAAACTATAATTCCAATTGACAGTGGTGCTATCAGACTGACCATAGCCAAATATTACACCCCAAGTGGAGACTCCATACAAGCAATAGGCATCGAACCAGATGTTGTGGTTCCAAGAGCCGAGCTTAATGTTATTGATAATAATTTTACATTTAGAGAGTCAGATTACCGTGAAGCTTTAGATAACGAAACCAACGAAGAAAGTGAAGAGGAAATCTCAACAAGTGAAATTCTTGAAAAAGATTATCAACTGTCTCGTGCCGTAGATGCAGTGAAAACAATTGCTGTTTTAAATTAATGAAAATCAATCCTAAGGATTATCGCCCAAATGTTGGTATGATGATTTTAAATCACCATAAAGAAATCTTTGTCGGTAAAAGAATTGATCATCCCTCCGAATTTTGGCAAATGCCACAAGGGGGAATAGACTCAAAAGAAAAATCTGAAATTGCAGCCTTAAGAGAAATGGAAGAAGAGGTTGGAATAAAAAAGAGTAAAGTTAAATTAATCTCTCAAAGTAAAGAGTGGTATTACTATTCTTTACCTAAAGATTTATCCAAAACTCTATGGAAAGGTAAGTACAAGGGTCAACGCCAGAAATGGTTTTTATATGAGTTCAAAGGAAGTGAGAAAGATATAAACATTCATACAGCTCACCCTGAATTCTCCGACTACAAGTGGGTTAAACAAAATTTTCTTGTACCCAATATCGTTCCTTTTAAAAAGGCTATATACAAAAAATTATTAATAGAATTTAAAGACTATTTATAAGGAGGGTTGTTTACTACCTGCTCAAAAGTACCAAGAGCAGTTTCATTCCCCTCTAGTTCTTGGAAGGT